>JBHHVO010000052.1:0-13174 GCA_046754365.1 Phycisphaerae bacterium
AGGACGTTCAGATTCTGGTCGAGGCGCAATTGATCATTGAGATGTGCAGCCGGTAGCGCGTGGGTCGGTGTCGGCGGGCGTCGGAGGCGGCGGCTACCGGCGCGGCGCGGGAACGCGTGTTCCGGGTGCGGTGTGTGGTGCGGCCGCCGTGCTGGCGATCCGCCGGTTGGGTTCGCGGCGCCGGCGGATCGCGGGTGGTGCCTGCGGTATGGTTGATATGACGGATGGGACCGGGGTCGCGTGCATGGGACCCTGCGGTCCCTGAGCCTTCAGGACGGCCCCGCGAACGGTTTGCGGTATTGACGTTGTTTTCCGGAATGATCCGGTCGGAGGTCACGCAGATGCGCATCAGGTGGCGAGGTCTGGAGTTACCTAGCCGCGTTGTACGCGACGACGCCAACAGCACGGATACGTACGGCCGGTTCGTCATCGAACCGTTTGAGCAGGGTTTCGGCACGACGATTGGTAACTCGTTGCGTCGGGTTCTGCTTTCGAGCCTCGAGGGTGCGGCCGTGTCGTGCGTGAAGATCGCCGGCGTGTCGCATGAGTTTTGTGTTATCGAGGGTGTGCTGGAGGATGTCACCGACATCATCCTGAACATCAAGGGGATCGTACCGAAACTCGCGGGTGATGAGCCGAAGACGATGACGGTTCGGCGGGACAAAGCGGGCGAAGTCCTCGCGCGAGATATTGTGGCTGACCCGGCCATTACGATCGCCAACCCGGAGCACAGCATCGCGACGCTTACGGCGGATGTTCCGTTCGAGGTCGAGATGACCGTGCGGAAGGGGCGTGGCTACGTGCCGGCCGCGGAGAACCGCTCCCCGGATCAGGAAGTCGGCGTGATCCCCGTGGACTCGGTGTTCTCGCCGGTGTTGCGCGTGCGCTTTCGTACGGAGAATATGCGCGTCGGGCAGTTGACCAACTACGATCGGCTGATCTTGGAGGTCTGGACGCGCGGCACGACCCTTCCGGAACACGCGCTGGTCGAGGCGGCGCTGATTCTTCGCAAGCATCTCAACCCGTTCGTGATGTACGACGAACTCGGCGCCAACACCGTGGTGCCGCAGCGTGCGATGAACGTGGTCAACGCGGCGCCCGAGGCGGATCGGCCGGAGCTTTTCAGCCGACCGATCGCCACGCTCAACCTCTCGGTTCGCGCAAGCAACTGTCTCGAGCAGGCCGAGATCGAGACGATCGGTGATCTCGTGGCGATGAACGAGTCCACGTTGTTGCGGTTTCGCAGCTTCGGGAAGACGTCGCTCCATGAAGTCCGGCGTGCCCTGGGGCAGCTCGGCCTCGAGCTCGGCATGACGGCTGAGGCGATGGGTGCGGCATCGGCCGCCGGGCAGGACGCGACCGCGGCCGGCGCGGATGACGCACAGGCAAGCGTCGCGTCCGCGGGTGACGGCGGCTCGGACCCGGCGCCGGGCAGCGGTCCGATGGAAGTGTTCACGATGGGAGAGTAGCCGGCCCGTCGTTTCGGGCCACCGGCCGATCAAGAGAGCGACGTCATGAGACATCGAATTCGGCGCCGACGATTGAACCGCACGACCGAGCATCGCACGGCGATGCAGCGCAACATGGCGCAGAGTCTGATTCAACACGGCGCGGTTTCCACGACACTGGCCAAGGCGCGGGACATCCGGCCGTTTGTAGAGCGCTTGGTGACGTTGGCCGTCAAGGTGCGTCACCGCGCCGACGCCGGTGATAGCGCGGGCAGTTTGCGGGCGCGGCGCCGGATTCACCGTCTGTTGGGTGATCGGTCGTTCATTGGGCCGGCGCAGCAGGCGGACTACAACGCGATGTCCGATGCCGCCCGCGCCAAGACGATGCGCATGCCGAGTGGTCGCCGACGACGAACGGGCGAGCCGCAGGGTCGGCTCGCGTTCACGGCCGAGTCGGTGACGCATCGGTTGATCGAGACGATCGCGCCGCGTTTCGCGGACCGGCCCGGTGGCTATACGCGTGTGGTCAGGCTTCCGGACCGGCGCATCGGCGATCACTCCCGTCTCGCGCTCGTTCAACTCGTTGGCGGTGAAACCTCCCCGGGCACGCTCACGAAACCCGGAAAGACGGCGCGCAGGCGCCGCGCGGACCGCCGATATGCGATGGCGATTCGATTAGCGAAACAGTGGGGCGCCAAGGGGCGCGGCGGTGGGAAGCCGCAGCACGATGCGCCGGACCCCGAGGCGGCCGACACCGGGACAACGCCGGAGTCGACCGAGCCGCCGTCGCAGCGCGATGTGGATCCACAGCAGGAGGGGTAGACACCGGGTGAAGCGAACCCTGGTGGTCGGCCGGACAGAGCGTCCGGCGAGGTGCAGGTCACCGCGCCGCCCTGTCCGGCTGTCCCGCCGGTTGCCCGTTCGAACGCGTCGGATGCCACTCGATCGTGTGCCGGTATGTCGGTCGTTCCCGCGGCCGGCAATGTCGTGTCTGGTCTGCGGGGCGTTCGTCGACTCGCAAGGTGGGGGCGTCTGGGCGGATGGCCGGGTAGGAGCGGGAGCGCACCGGCAGCTCGCCGGTGTAAGACGGAGCTTGGCGCAGGGGGCACAGAGCCATGCGCGATCCGAATTGCATATTCTGCAAGATCGCCGCACGCGATGTTCCGGCGTCCGTCGTGTACGAGGACGACTCGATTCTCGCATTGCTTGACGTAGCACCGCTCGCCGACGCCCACGTGCTGGTCATACCGCGCGAACACTACGCTCAGTTGACCGACATGCCCGCGGGCGCGTGCGCCGCCCTGGCCGCTGCGCTGCCGCGCCTGGGCCGCGCGGTGCTGGCGGTGAGCGGCGCCGAGGGCTTCAACCTCCTCCAGAACAACGGACGCGCGGCCGGCCAGGCCGTCGACCACGTGCACTTCCACTTGATCCCGCGGGCGACCGGCGATGGGCTCGGCTATCGCTGGAATGCGGGCGCCTATCCTGAAGGTCGGGCTGAGACCCTCGCGACGGCGTATCGCGACGCGCTGGCGTAGCGGTTGAAGGCTCGGCGCGGCCGTCGCTATCTCAGTCCCGCGGCTCGGCGGGTGCGTCCGGGCACTGCTTGCACGGTTCGTCGTGTTGACGGGATCCTGGCTCATCGCTGATCTATGTTGCGGGCGGGCATAGGATTGCCGGGTGGCCCGGATCCTTCCGGTCACCGGGGACACGATGATGCGGACCGCAACACCATGAGGTGGGCAGCGCGGGTCGTAACGTCATCGGCTGCCGATCACCGGTGCCCCGACATTCACCAGGAGGTGGGCCACCGCGCCGCTCCGGGGCGCGGTGGCGGTTGTTATGTGTCGGCGCATGTTCGAGGCCGATATCGGTTGTGGTGAGCCGAGCGGGCCACCGTCGGCCCGCCGCGGGGCGCGCGGCGGCAGGGCGACACTGAGGGAGACCACGACGTGCCAGGCGAGGCGGCGTATCCGGCGCTGAGCGGATACGGTCAGTTTGATCGCCCCGAGGAGGCCCGGGGCGACCTGCGCGCGTTCGGCTTCATCGTTGTCCCGGCGCTCGCGGTGGCCGGGCTGCTGTACCTGGCGGGTGCGGCTCAGGTCGCGGTCGGGCTGGCGGCGGCCGGAGTCATCATTTCGGTGATCGTCGCGCCGCAGATCGGCCTGTATGCGTACCTGGCGTGGCAGGCGTTGGATTCGGCGGTGATCACCGAGGAGGGTGCGAGCTTCACGCCGGCCAAAGCCTTCGCGGCGTTGCTCCTCTTGGTCTATGTGTTCTGGTATGGCCGCGGCGGGGCGCGGCTCTCGGTGTCCAAGCCGACGATGCGGCTACTGCTCTTGTTCGGGGCGTTCGGGCTGGTCACGGCGCCGCTCGCGGTCGATCCACTCTTGGCACTCCGGTATGCCGGGCAGATCATCGTTCAAGCGCTGCTGGCTGTGATGATGCTGCATATGCTCCATACCGCGGCGCATGTCCGCCGCGCGCTGCTGTGGACGGTGCTGGGGGGCGTGGGGGCCGCGGTCTTCATGCTCGTAACGGGTGGCCTCACGAAGCGTTATTCTCGTGCGACGCTGGGAGAGTACGCGAATCCGAACACGACCGCGGTGGCGTTGTGCATCGCGCTGATTGCGATACCCGCGGCGTGGGTGTACGCGAAGCGGATGATCGATCGCGTATGGCTGTTGGCCGCTGCACCCGTGCTGTTCGTTGCGATGCTCAAGGCCGGATCGCGTTCTGCAACGCTCGCGGTGTTTGCCGCGCTCACCATGGGGGTGTTGCTCCCACGGGGCGCGCGGTTCTGGAAGCGGGCGTTGGTGACGATGTTCGGCATGGCCGTCGCGGTGGTGACGTTCTTCGCCGCGTTGCAATCGGACATACTCGGCAAGGAGAGCCAGGCGCGGATTGAGGAACTCGTGCATGAGGGCTCGACGGTGGCCCACGACTCCCGCTTGGACATCTGGCGAAGCGCGCTCCACACGTATTTGCGACGTCCGGTGTTCGGGTTCGGCTACGGCAACACGGCGGAGGTACTCGCGCGCAGTCAGGGCATCTACATCGACGTCCACAGCAGCTACCTCGGGCCGCTGGTGGACGGCGGGCCGATCGCGTTCGGGTTGATGATGCTCGCGCTGTGGCGACTCATGGTCTGCGTGCGGCGGATCGGTCCGTCCCGCGCGGGCATGCCCGCCGCCATGATACTCATCGTCATGCTCATCTCGGCGTCGGTGCATACGCTCCATTTCTCGAAGTGGTTCTGGGTGCCGGTGACGCTTTGTCTCTTGCTGGCGGAACAGGCCGAGCGTGAGAAGACGGCCATGCAGCAGTGGAACGCGGTCGGCGGTGATGCACGGTCATGATACCCGACCCGGACGAACCCGCGCCGCCGGAGGGCTTCACCGGCGCGGCCTCGGCCGTAGCGGGCGGGATCGATTGTGATCCCGCGGTCGATCGCCGCGGCGACACGATCGGCATCGTCACCCCCCAGTACGCGTGCCGGCACGACGGCGGACTCTACGTGCATACGTCGACCGGACGTGTGGTGGATGGTCTCGCGTCGCGCTATGACGCCGCGATACTGTGTTTGCCGCTGGTGACCGGGCCGCCGGATACCTCCCGCGACTACCGCATCACGGCGTCCAATCTGGATGTGATTCCCCAACCGGCGTACGGCAGCATCGTCGGCGCGCTAAGGCACGTGGCGGGTATCTCGGTCGCCTACCTGCGCGTCGCGCGGCGGGCCGATGTGCTGTTTGCGCGGGGGCTCTTCCCGTACGCGGCGGTCCTCTACGCGGCCGCACGGATCCACCATTGCGCGATATGCCATTGGATCGTCGGAGACCCCATCGCGCTGCTCGGCACGCACACACGGGTCGGGCGCGTTAAGGATCTGGCCGCCGCAACCTACGCAAGACTGGATCGCCTGCTGTGCCGCGTGGGGCGTCGGCTTGCGCACGGCACATTCCTGTGCAACGGCGCGGCGGTCGCCGAGGCATACGATTCGCCGCGGACGGTCGTCACGGTGTCCAGCACGGTCAGAGACGACGAGTTCTTCGAGCGCCTCGACACGTGCGAGGGTGATGTCGTACGGATTCTCTTTCTTGGTTTCATCCGACCGGAGAAGGGCGTCGAGTATCTCATCGAGGCCGTTGCGCGTTTACGCATGCGCCGGCCATGGGAGCTCGTGCTCGCGGGACCGCGCGAGCCGTGGGTTGCGTACTGCGCCCGGCTCGATGACCGTATTGAGCAACTTGGCGTCCGTGATCGCGTCCGCTGGCGGGGGTACGTTCGGCACGGTCCGGACATGCTGCGCGTGTTGCGTGACGCGGACGTCTTTGCGTTTCCGACCCTGTCGGAAGGCACGCCGCACGTGCTGGTCGAGGCCCGGTCGAACGGCTTGCCCGTTGTGGCCACAAGCGTCGGGGGCATTCCGACCATGGTGGCGGACGGATGGGACGGGCTGCTCGTGCCGCCGAAGGACCCGGACGCACTGGCGCGGGCGATTGACCGGGTCGTGGAAGACGGCGCCCTCCGCCGCCGCCTGATCGAACACGGGTTGCGCGTGTCGCGCGGCATGACACTTGATCGTTTTCTGGAGCAAGCCGTGGACATCTTGGAACATGGCCCGCGCGTGGGGCGAGCGTGAATCGCATCCTCCGATACTGCTGGTTCGTGTTGGTCATGCGGCTGACGGGGTGGCTGCCGGATGTCAGGCCGGTGCTGCGCGCGCGCGGGTTTGTGCTCAGGCCGTGTTTTCGCGCGTGCGGGCGGGACCTGCAGGTATGTTCCGGCACGATGATCGTGTATCCCTCGAACGTATCGCTCGGGGATCACGTATTCATGGCATACGGATGCTGGATTCAGGGGTACGGCCGCGTGACGCTTGAGGACGAGGTCATGCTCGGGCCGTATACCGTGCTCGCGTCGTCTGATCATACCGTTAAGGCGGGCTCGTATCGTTTCGGAGATCCGCGCAGCGCGGCGATTGTCATGAAGCGTGGATCGTGGACCGGTGCGCACGTGGTGATTACGGCTGGTTGCACGGTTGGGACCGGCGCGGCGTGCGCGGCCGGCGCCGTGGTCACGCGCGACGTGCCCGACGACACGGTCGTCGGCGGCGTTCCCGCCCGTCCCTTGACGACGACCAATCGCCCCACGGATACATGCGCATGACGACACGATCCTCGGCACCGCACATCTCGGTCATCGTGCCGGTGCGCAACGAGGCCGAATTCATCGAGCGGTGCGTGCAGAGCCTCACCGCCGCCGCGTATCCGCACGACAAGCTCGAGATCATCGTCGTCGACGGCATGAGTGACGACGACACGGCCGCGATCGTCCGGCGGATCGCCGCCGCGGACGCGCGGGTGAGACTGCTCGAGAACGTCCACCGCACCGTGCCCCACGCGATGAACCTCGGGATCGCGGCATCGACGGGTGACGTCATCGTGCGCGTCGACGGCCATGCATGCGTGGCCGAGGCGTTCCTGCGGGCGAGCGTCGATGCGCTTCACGCGCACGGCGAGGCGTGGTGCGTGGGCGGACCGATCGAAACGGTGAGCACGACGCCGGTCGGCCGGGCGATCGCCACGGCGATGTCGTCACCGGTCGGCGTCGGCAACGCGCGCTTCCGGCTTGGCGACTATGAGGGCTATGTGGACACCATTGCGTTCGGGGCCTACCGGCGGTGGGTGTTCGACAAGATCGGGCTCTTCGATGAAGAGCTCGTGCGCAATCAGGACGACGAACTCAACTATCGGCTTATCCGCGCCGGCGGGAGGATCTTCATGTCGCCGGCGATTCGCAGCACGTATTACCCGCGAACCGGCCTGCGCAAGCTCTGGCGGCAGTACTACCAGTACGGGTACTGGCGCATCCGCACGCTGCAAAAGCACGGCGAACCGGCTACGCTCCGGCAGATCGTGCCGCTCGCGTTTGTGTGTGGGATGCTCGTGTTGGCCGCCGGCGCGGTGGTGTTGGCACCGTTGCGGTGGCCGCTCGTCGCGTTCGTTGGGCTGTACGTCATTGCGCTTGTCGCCGGCGCACTCGACGCGGGGCGAAGAACGCGGTGGTCCGTCGTGCCGCTGTTGCCGGTCGTGTTTGCGATCCTGCACTTCGCGTACGGGTTCGGCAGTCTGCACGGCGTATGGTCGTTTCTGGTGTTGCGCCGCGGCGCCGCGTCGCATCGACCCGTGAAGCTGTCGCGTTGAGCGTGTGCTGGATCTGGAGCCCGCACGGATGGTCGCCGAAGTTTGTTTCGCGGCGTGAAACCGCTCGCGCGATGCCGGACGGGAATCGATGGATAATCCGAACCGCGCCCGCAAGGAAGCGGTGCGTCGCGCTCGAGACCTTCGTGCGGCGGCTCGCTGGCGGCCGGGGTTCGATCCGGAACGCGCCCGGGACGGACGGAAGTGGCTGACGTGACACATGAATATGAGGCCGCGTTCGCCGCTTGGCTCGGTGCCGAACGCGCGTTTGCGTTCTGGAAAGGGCGCGTCGCGCTGTACGCGATCCTCCGTGCGCTGCGTGTCGGCGCGGGCGACGAGGTCGTCGTGCCGGGCTACACGTGCGTGATGGACGTCAACCCGGTCTACTATGTCGGCGCCAAGCCGATATATGTGGACATCGAACCCGCGACGTTCAACATCGATCCGACCCGCCTGGCCGCTTCCATCACACCGCGTACCAAGGTCATCCTTGCCCAGCACACGTATGGCTACCCCTGTGCGCTCGACGACATTCTCGCCATTGCCGGTCGCCACGGTGTGGCCGTCGTCGAAGATTGTTGCCTGGCAGTGGGATCGCGCTATCGAGGCCGGCTCGTGGGGAACTTCGGCGTCGCGTCGTATTTCTCGTCCCAATGGAACAAGCCCTATACGACCGGCATCGGCGGCATCGCCGCAACGTCGGATGCGAACGTCGCGCGCGGCATCGACGCCGTCGTGGGCGAGGGGTGTTCGGCGCCGCGGGGCCGCGAGGTCGCGATGCTGGCGGCGCAGCTTGCGGCCTATCGGACCCTCATCTATCCCGTGACGACCGCGCTCGCGACCGCGATGTTTCGCCGGCTCACCCGGCTCGGGCTCGTTGTGGGTTCGTCGCGGGCCGACGAGTTTTCGACGGATATGGCCGCGGACTTCTTCAAGGGCATGGGCGACGTGCAGGCGCGCAGCGGCCTCAGGCAGCTCCATGGCATCCAGCGCAACCTCGCGCACCGCCGCCGCATGGCCAGGCTCTACGATGACTTGCTCGCCGAACTTGGCTGGCCCGCGCGCCACGTGCCCGATAATGTCGACCCCGTGCTCGTGCGGTATCCGGTCCGCGTCGCCAACAAGCAGCGGGCCGTCTCTGCGGCGGCGGGGCGTCTGGTCGAACTCGGTGACTGGTTCCAATGCCCGTTGCATCCGAAGGACACGCCGCTGGAGGCGTACGGGTACCAAAACGGCATGTGCCCCGTGGCCGAGCGGGCGTGTGCCGAGGTCGTGAACCTGCCGCTTCACCCCCGTGCCGGCGAACGGACAGCCAGGCGGACCGTAGCGCTGCTCGCATCGGTCGGACCAGCACCTTCGGCGGCGTAGCCATTGCGGTTCGATGCTGCGGTCATCACGACGGCGTTGCGTGCCCCATGGCTTCAGCCTTGGGGGCCGCGAACCGCACGCCGGAATCCCGGCCCTCACCCGGAACAAGATCGGACGCCCACCGACCAGAACCCACATGATCAGCATTGACCGCACACGGCGGGGGCGCTGTCGCCGGACGATGCGGACGATGATTGCGGTGCAGGCACGCGCAGCGTCCGTCGATGGTATATGAGACTGACCGTGTGCTGCAGTCGGGATTATCGGAACCGTCTCCGACGCGTCGTCTCTCGTCGTGTCGGCCCGTGCGACGCCGACGGCCATGCGCCGACTGCGTGTGCATCGTCGTACCAGCGAATGGACCTACCATGAACATCGTGTGTGTGTGCGGGGCGAGGCCGAACTTTATGAAGATCGCGCCGATCATCGCGGCGTGCGACCGCCGACCGGGTGTGCACGCCGTGCTCGTCCACACCGGACAGCACTACGACAAGCGCATGAGCCGCCTGTTCTTCGACGAGCTCGGCATACCGGAGCCGGACCTCAACCTCGGCGTCGGGAGCGCGTCGCACGCGGTGCAAACCGCCGACGTCATGAAGCGGTTCGAGCCGGTCTGCACAGAGCACGAGCCAGACTGGGTGCTCGTCGTCGGCGATGTCAACAGTACCATTGCGTGTGCACTCGTCGCGGCGAAACTCGGCATCCGCGTCGGACACGTCGAAGCCGGCCTCCGGAGCTTCGATCGGACGATGCCCGAGGAGATCAACCGCGTGCTCACCGATGCGATCAGCGATGCGCTCTTCGTCACCGAACCGAGTGCGTTGGAGAACCTCCGCAACGAGGGCGTGTCCGACGACAAGATCCACTTCGTCGGCAACGTCATGATCGACACGCTGCGACACCACCGCGCGCAGGCTGACAGATCCGACGTGCTGGACACCTTCGACCTGGCCCCCGGAGCGTACGCGGTGTTGACGCTGCACCGCCCGGCCAACGTGGATGATACGAGTACGTTTCTCTCGATCCTTGCGGCGCTCGAGGTCATCGCACGCGACCAACCCATCGTGTTCCCGATGCACCCGAGGACGCGCGGCAATCTTGAGCGGGCCGGGCTCTTTGAGCGGATCGACGCCATGCCGGCGCTTCACGTGACGGAGCCGCTCGGCTACATTGACTTCCTGAAGCTCATGGCCGATGCGGCCCTCGTGTTGACGGACTCAGGCGGCATCCAGGAGGAGACGACGATCCTCTCCGTGCCGTGCCTGACGCTGCGGAACAACACCGAACGCCCGGTGACGATCACCGACGGCACGAACCTGCTCGCGGGTGTGTCGACCGACGGCATACTGGCGGCGTACCGCAAGACATGCGAGAATCCGCCAGGGCCCAACACCGGCCCCGCGCTGTGGGACGGTCGTGCGGCCGACCGCATCGTCGATTGTCTTACGGCCATGATGCCGGCGCCGGTTTCCGTAGGGGTATGAGCCCACGCCGGTCCGTGCACGATGTCACGTCGTCGACCGGCGATGCCCGGCGCGACAGTTGAAGGGGTGTGTACATGCAGATCTCGGTCGTCGGCACCGGGTATGTCGGACTTGTCGCCGGTGCGTGTTTCGCCGACGCCGGCAACCACGTCGTATGCGTCGACTGTGATGACGACAAGATCGCCAGGCTTCGCAACGGCGAAATACCCATCTACGAGCCGGGCTTGAGCGAGATCGTAGCGCGGAGCGTGCGCGCCGGACGCATCGAGTTCACCACCGACCTGACCGCGGCGGTCAAGGGGTCGCTCTTCGTCTTCATCGCGGTGGGCACGCCGCCCGCCGCGGACGGTTCGGCCGATCTCTCCGCGATCCTCAGCGTTGCCGAGACCATCGGGCGATCGATGGACGGCTACCGCATTGTCGTCATGAAGAGCACCGTGCCGGTGGGGACGCATGCGAAGGTGTCGAAGGCCATCGCCGCCCACACCGATCACGCATTCGACTATATCAGCAACCCCGAGTTCATGAAGGAAGGCGCGGCGATCGAGGATTTCATGCGTCCCGACCGTGTCGTGCTCGGCGCGACGAACCCCGCCGCCCTTGAGATGCTCAAGGAGCTGTACGGCCCGTTCACGCGCCGCGCGGATCGCATCCTGCTCATGGATCCGGCCAGTGCGGAGATGACCAAGTACGCGGCGAACGCGCTCTTGGCGACCAAGATATCCTTCATTAACGAACTCGCCGGCCTCTGCGAGCGATACGGCGCGGATGTCGAGAAGGTCCGCCGCGGCATCGGTTCCGACTCCCGGATCGGGCGGGCGTTTTTGTTTCCCGGCGTGGGCTACGGTGGTTCGTGCTTTCCGAAGGACGTCAGCGCGCTGGTCGCGATGGGCGGCGCCGTGGACTACCCGATGAGCATCGTCTCGGCGGTGCAGGAGGTCAACGCGCGGCAACGCAAGATGTTCGCACGGCGCGTCATGGACCATTTCGGCGACGCGTGCGGCGACACGACGCTTGCGGTGTGGGGCATGGCGTTCAAGGCGCGGACCGACGACGTGCGCGAATCCCCCGCGATCGCGGGGATCAACATGTTCCTTGAGCGCGGCATGAAGGTTCGTGCACACGACCCCGAGGCGCTCGAGACCGGCACAGCCGCGCTGGGCGGACGGATCGACGCGTTTACGGACGCATATGACGCGCTCCAGGGTGCCGATGCCCTCGTGGTCTTTACGGATTGGCCCGAGTTTCGCACGCCGGATTTCGACCGCATCGCCGCGGCGCTCAAGCGCCGGCTCATCTTCGACGGACGGAATCTCTACGACGGCCGACTCCTGGCCAAACGCGGCTTTCGCTATATCTGCGTCGGCAGACCGGAACAACGTCCAGATGCCGCCGGTCCGGGGACGGGCATGGAGCCGCCCGCTACGGTCCGCTCGTAACGTGCGGGCGAGGTGCCCGCGTGTCGGCGCTCGCTTGTGTGTGTATCCGTGGGCTGGATGACATCGTCGTGCCGATCGCATGCCGTGTGCGGGGACGGTCCGACGGCAACCGATGGCGAGTTTGCTCGTAACCAGCGCGGGGCACTTCGTTCGTGGTCCGGACGGGCATGTCTACGTATCCGGGCTGCCGATGGACTATGCGTTCTGGCGTCGCTACCTCACCGCATTCGAGCGAGTCGGCGTAGCCGTCCGGGTGAGCGCCAACACCACCCGGCCTGCCGACGCCCGACGCGCCGATGGCGACGGCGTATGCTTCCACGACATGCCGGACTTTTTGGGCCCGTGGCAATACGCACGCGCCCGGGCCACACTCGTGCGCACGATGCGAGACGCCCTGCAGCACCACGATTGTTGTTGCCTGCGCGTTCCGTCCTGGATTTCGACGCTCGCGTACCGCGCGCTGCGTTATGACGGGCGGCCGTTCGGCGTCGAGGTCGTCGGTGACCCGCGCGATGCGCTCGCGACCGGCGCCGTCAGATCGATCGTAAGGCCGGTCGCGCGTTGGTCGGCGGTGCGCGCGCTCCGCCGGCAATGTCGCGACGCGTGCGCGGCCGCCTACGTCACACGCGAAACGCTGCAGCGTCGCTACCCTCCCGCCCCGGGTGCGTTTACCACGTGTTACACGTCCGTCGACCTTACGCCCGCGTGCTTCGCGGATCCGCCGAGACACGCCGTGGCCGATCCGCCGCGACTCGTGTTTGTCGGGTCGCTCGAGGTGCCGTACAAGGCGCTCGACGTGTTGATCCGCGCGGTCCACCGCTGCCGCGAAGACGGCGTCCGCCTTACCGTGGTCGGTGACGGGCGAGAGCGCCCGGGCCTGCAGCGGCTCTCAGAGTCGTTGGGCCTCGCCGAGCGGATTACGTTCACCGGGCGGCTCCCGCCGGGCAAGCCGATCCGCGACGCACTTGACGCCGCGGACGTGTTCGTACTGCCGTCGCGAACCGAGGGCCTGCCCCGTGCGATGCTGGAGGCCATGGCCCGTGGCCTGCCGTGCATCGGGTCGGCCGTTGGCGGCATCCGAGAGCTCTTGCCGCCGGACGACCTCGTTCCGCCCGGCGATGTCGACGCCCTCGCCCGTAAGATCGTCGAGGTCATCCGAGATGACGCCCGCGTCCGCGAACGAAGTCGGCGGAACCGCGGACGCCGCCGTCAGCTGAAGGAGTTGCCGCAGC
>JBHHVO010000053.1:0-13156 GCA_046754365.1 Phycisphaerae bacterium
AGCAACGACGCGATCCGCAACCATCCGCGGCATCCAGCCCCGCCTCGGCGCATGGGCCCGCGCAGGGGCATCGCCCGGGTCCGGCACGCGGTGTGGGTGGCGCGTATGCCGTCCGCATCGGTGGTCAGGCCGTTACGACGATGCGGGGGACGTTGTTCGTGTAGGCGGCGTCGGGTCCCGGCGACGTGGTGTTCGGCTCGTGTGTCCCAACCCTTGACATGCCGATCGCGGGCGGTTATTATGGGTCGTCTCCCCAAGGTTTCTCTGGTCGGATGATGTTGGCATAACGGGCGGTGTCAACGGAGGCCCCGCCGGGCTGTCATTTTCACGAAGTGCGTGTCCTGAAACCGGTAGCGCGTGCGAACCACGTGCTTGCCCGGGCCGCGAGGTTCGAGCGATCGCAACCGCTTCAGGCCGCGCGCAACAAGGGGGTTGAACATGTTTGTCGGCGTACGAGACGGTTCGAGATTCGGGATGTTGGCGGTCGCGGGGGTGCTGGCCGCGCAGTCGGCGGTGTCCGCGCAGACGATCGGCGTGCTGGACCAGCTCCGATTCACGCAGGTGGTCGCGGGTGTCGGCGGGTGTGACGAGCCGGTGATGGACGAGGAGTTCGCGCCCGACACCGCCCCGTTCATGAGCGAGATCCTCGCGGAACAGGACTGTAACGGGGAGTACGGGGCCGTTTGGGCATTCCAGAACTCTGAAATCAACGCATCGTCGCTTCTGGCCACTGGCGGTACATTCACGAAAATCAACGGCGGGGGCATGGCCGGCGGGCTCGTTCACGGCAACTCGGAATTCGATATTGTGTTCGACCTCGCGACGCCGAGTACGTTCTCGCTGACGGGCGTCATAACCGTGGAGCCGACCGTGCAGGTCGATACACTCTTCTTCGTCGCTTCGGTCACGCTCACGGGGCCCAACGGCGTCGTCGTCTTCGACGCGGTGGTCGACTCGTTTGATGTCATGGCGTCGCTCCCGTTTGACGAGCAAGGCGTGCTCGAACCGGGGGGCTATTCGCTCACCGTGTCGGCGCTCACCCAGTTTGACGCCGGTGAGACGCCCGACATCGCCGTCGGGGGTGCGTCATTCGACGTCACGCTCGACGTATTCGGCAACGAGGCCGGTACCGGGGACTTCGACGGTGACGGCGATGTGGACCTCGACGACTTCCTGTCATTCCGAGCGTGCTACACGGGCAAAGGCGGCGGCCCCGTCGGACCGGCGTGCGCCGCGGGTGATTTCGACCTCGACGGCGACATCGACCTTGCCGACTATGTCGCGTTTCGAGACGCGTTTACCGGCTGACGAATAACAGACGGCTGACGAATAACAGATGGCCCGCGCGCGTGGCGCGGTCGGCGACGGCGCGCCGCACGGGCCATATCCCTAATCTTTCGCCGGCGCGACCCGCGCTTGCCTCCGGAACCGTATCCCTCCGCGCGCTCACGCGTCTGCTATGCTGACAAGTTCGAATGCACGAACCAATATCAGCATGTCCTCCGGAGTGGCCAGTTTACCCTCGTGACTGATGAACTTCCCTCGTGGCCGTACGCGACCAGCTTCACACCGGGGGCATACTACACATTCAACACCGGACCCAGGGGTTCATCATCCCCCACGAATAGCCACCGATCCCCAGGAAACGTGGTCTTGAGGACGCGAAGTAGTTTGGGCCACGCCACACGGTCTCCATAGTGCTACTCCGACACACAATGAATGAACACATAAAGAGCTCAGGGACAATGTGCAGTAGCGTGAGCCGAATCCTCTGTGTTCAGCTCATCGGTGTGGCGGTAGTAAGCAGGATCATAGCCAGGAGGCTTCGAACGATCCATGAACAAGGTGCTCATGCGCTTCTTGTCGCCGTCGTAGCGCGAAATGCCCAGGATAGCGCAGTCCGGCCGTAGATAGTCTTTCACGCCACTCGTGCCCAATCCAGTTGCCGGCGTCATGTCCACCCATGCTTCGAACACGGTAAAGCGACCGCGGGGTACCGCTAGGGAATCTCCGACCAGGTCGAACCAAGCGCTTCGCTTGATGGAACAGTCGGATGACATAGTCATGTCATTTCCAAGGCGGACGTACCGCCCCCGTCCACCGCGGACCTCGCGCTGCGCGTGCCGTGACGGCGGTTCGGCCGGTCAGATCGCCCGGATGCGGAGCACCTCGACATCGGGGTAGATGGCGAGGCGTGCTACGAGCTCACGTGCCTCGTCTTGCGAGTTGGCGTAGACGCGGTACTGCTTGATCGCGCCCGGTTTCTTGTCGCCGGGACACTTGTACTTGTAGTAGACGATGTACGGTTTCATCCTCGTTCCCGAGTCAAGCCGTTGCCAACCGAAACACGCGACCAGCGGATCCGCGCGCCGGCGACGCATTCCGCGGTCGCCACGGGTGGTACCGCGCCGGCCGAGCGCGTCATCGACCCTTGACGGTCCGCGTTTCTCCGGGCGCGCCGCCGTTTCACGCGTGACAGCCGCGGTACTATAGATCGACGCTCGATCGGGTGCCAGTTCACCGTGGCCGCGGACCGGATTGCGCTGCGTGGTTCTCGGACGCCGGTCGCCCCGGTGTCCGTGGCAAGCAGAGCGCTAACACCGTTTCACGCCGCGCGTAGGGCGTGTCGATAGACCGTAGTAGTGCGTCGCGCGTCGGCTTGCGCGGATCGTGCCGTCGAGCGCCGATGCCGCCGCGTGGCGGGCGTTCCGCGACCGCATCGCTACATGGTGCCGCGGCGGTGCGTGACGCCGGCCGTGACGGGACCGGACTCAAGCCCCGTACCTGCGGCCGTGGCGCCCCGGTTGATGCCGTACCGCTGCGCTGCTACGATTCATCGGAGGTGGCGGTAGCGGTTCCCGTACCACCGGCCAGGCGTTGTGTGTGAGCGGACGTCGGCTACCTGGACTTTAATGCGGCGTACCTGCGGATTCGGCTCCATGCGGATCCCGGCGTTTGCCGTCGGCCACAAGCGCACGCGGTTGGAACGCGGTGCCGCGGATGGAGGCGAGTCGTCATGTTTGAGCGATTCACCGATCGAGCACGAAAGGTGATGGCGCTGGCGAATCAGGAAGCGCAGCGTTTCAACCACGAGTACATCGGCACCGAGCACATTCTTCTCGGGCTCGTCAAGGAGGGCTCCGGTGTCGGCGCGAATGTGCTCAAGAACCTGGATGTGGACCTGCGGAAGGTCCGCCTCGAGGTCGAGAAGCTCGTCAAGAGCGGTCCGGACATGGTGACGATGGGGAAGCTTCCCCAGACACCGCGGGCCAAGAAGGTCATCGAGTACGCGATCGAAGAGGCGCGGAACCTCAACCACAATTACGTCGGCACCGAGCATCTGCTGTTGGGGCTCCTGCGAGAGCAGAACGGCGTCGCGGCCCAGGTGCTTATGAACCTCAACCTCAAGCTCGAGGACGTTCGCGAGGAGGTGCTGAACCTGCTCGGGGCGAGCGCCGAGGGGGACGAGGGCGGCCTTGTCCAGCCGAGCGAGCACAAGAAGGGCAAGAGCAAGACGCCGGCGCTGGATTCGTTCGGTCGCGACCTCACGGAGATCGCGCGGGCGGGCAAGCTTGATCCCGTCATCGGTCGATCGCGCGAGATCGAGCGGCTCATCCAGATCCTGTGCCGCCGTCAGAAGAACAATCCCGTGCTGTTGGGCGAGGCGGGCGTGGGCAAGACGGCGATCGTCGAAGGACTCGCGCAACGCATTATCGGCAATGACGTGCCGGAGTTGCTCGCCGACCGCCGCATCGTCGTACTGGATTTAGCGATGATGGTCGCGGGCACGAAGTACCGGGGTCAGTTCGAGGAGCGGATCAAGGCGGTGATGAACGAAGTCCGCCGCGCCGGCACCGTGATCCTCTTCATCGATGAGCTGCACACGCTGGTCGGTGCCGGCGGCGCGGAGGGCGCGATCGACGCGTCGAACGTGCTCAAACCCGCGTTGAGCCGCGGCGAGATCCAGTGCATCGGCGCGACCACGCTCGACGAGTACCGCAAGTACATCGAAAAGGACAGCGCGCTCGAGCGGCGGTTCCAGCAGGTCATCGTCGAGCCGCCGACCGCGAAGGAGACCGTGCTCATCCTCAGGGGGCTCCGCGATCGATACGAGGCCCACCACCGCGTACAGATCACCGACCTCGCGCTCGACGCCGCGGTCGAGCTCTCCGCACGGTACATGTCGCGCGTCCAGCCCGACAAGTCGATCGACGTCATGGATGAGGCCGGCGCGCGGGTCCGCCTCAAGTCCATGACCAAGCCGCCCGACCTGACCGAGCTCGAGCGGGAGCTCGAGAAGCTCAACGCCGAGAAGGATGAGGCCGTCAAGGCCGCCGATTACGAGCGCGCCGCCCAGATGCGCGACAAGATGGACTCGATCAAGCTCAAGAAGCGCAAGCTTCAGAAGGAATGGCGCGAACGCTCCAAGGAGATCGACGGCGTTGTCGACGAGGAGGTCATCGCCGAGGTCGTCAGCACCATGACCGGCGTACCGCTCACGCGCCTCGGCAAAGACGAGGCGGAAAAGCTCCTCGGGCTCGAGGAGGAACTCCACAAGCGCATCGTAAGCCAGGACGAGGCCGTGCTCGCCGTCGCCCGCGCGGTGCGCCGCAGCCGCAGCGGTCTCAAGGATCCGAACCGTCCGATGGGCAGCTTCGTGTTCGTCGGGCCGTCCGGTGTCGGCAAGACCTACCTCGCCAAGTGCCTGGCCGAGTTCATGTTCGGCGACGCCGACGCCCTGCTCACCTACGACATGTCCGAGTACATGGAGAAGCACAACGCGTCGCGCCTTATCGGCGCGCCGCCGGGATACGTCGGCTATGAAGAGGGTGGCCAGCTCACCGAGAAGGTCCGGCGCCGGCCTTACTCCGTCATCCTGCTCGATGAGATCGAAAAGGCCCACCCCGACGTCTTCAACATGTTGCTGCAGATCATGGAAGAGGGGCGCCTTACCGACTCGTTCGGTCGCCACGTCGACTTCAAGAACGTCGTGCTCATCATGACCAGCAACGTCGGCGCGCACCGCATCACGCACCAGGACGACTTCGGCTTCCAGAGGCGCGACGAAGAGGTAACCTACGAGAAGATGAAGGACATGCTCAAGGCCGAGATGGAAGACCACTTCCGTCCCGAGTTCATCAACCGCATCGACGAGATCGTCGTGTTCCGCAAGCTCCTCCACGACGACCTCGTCAAGATCGTGGATCTCGAGCTCGACAAGCTCGCCGCAAGGCTCAGCGACAAGGGGCTTGAGCTCGAGGTCACGCGCGAGGCCAAGGACTTCCTCATCGAACGCGGCACGGATGAGAAGTTCGGCGCAAGACCCCTCCGCCGGGCGATCGAGCAGTACCTCGAAGACGCGCTCTCCGAGGCGATGCTCCGCGGTGCGTACCGCGGCAAGAACAAGGTCGTCGCGTCCGTCAAGCAAGGCCCCACCGACGATGACCTGCCCGTGCTCCTGCTCGAGGGCGTCATAGTCGAACGGCCCGAGGCCGAAGCGGTCGCCAGTGCGCATGCCGACGAGACATAGCGGGTCCGCGGCGGAACCATCCCGTGCCGATGCCATACACCTGCAACCGCACGCCGCCGCGGCGTGGTGACGGTGGTCGTGGCGTGTCGGGGGCCGCTCGTGTGTAGGTCGCGGGCCGCGCGGTTCGAGGTGTTGCAGCGATGTTGGTACGGTTTGATTGTCCGGCGTGCAGTGGGTCACACTCCTTCGACATGCCGGAAACCACGATCCACATGACGTGCCCGTGGACGCACAAGGTCCTGGAGCTGCGCCTCACCGCGGGCGGCGACGTCCGTGTGGCCATGCCGTCGGAACATGACGTAGCGTCACGATAGCCGCTGGCGTCGGGAACATCCGAAATGATCGGAGCCGCGATCGTCAGGGAGTGGTCTTCGCCGACGAAACCGGACCGCTTCCTTACGGGCGCGGCGCTGAAAAGGGGCGCCTCAAACACGCGCTGAGCGTGCGTGGCAAAGCGCCCGCTCTCCCGGTCGGGGTTCGGAAAACCGTGCTTGGCATCGGTGCCTCAACACATGCTTACGGGGCAGCAAGCGCGCTTACCGGGTGGCAAGCGTTGCCTGATTCTTGGGGGGGCGGTGACACACATGGTTCAAGCAACGGCCGAACGCACCGGCGCCGCGAAGAAGAAACCCAACTGGTGGACCACGTTCGCCGTCGTCGGATGCGTCGTGGTCGTGCTCTTCGTCCTGAGCCGCCCGGCGAAGCTGTCGGCGGCGTGGGGTGACGACTACGATGCGGCGCTGAGCGCCGCCGCCGAAACCGATCGCCGCGTCCTCATCGCGTTTCACAGCGCCGGGTGCCCGCCGTGCGCCGCGATGGAGCGCATGGTCATCGACACCGCCGTGGTGCGCGATGCGCTCGCGGACTTCGTACCTGTCAGGCTCGACGTCCGCAAGAACCTGGCCATCGCCACGCGGTACGGCGTCCGGGCGACGCCGACGTACGTCATCACCGATCCGGACGGACACCTCGTCGACGGATTCGAGGGGTATCGCGGGAAGGACGCGTTCGTCGGATTCCTCAAGCACGCGTTGACCCTGCCGCCGCACGACACACGTTGACGGCGACGCCACCACCGTGCGTTTCGTTTTTCCCTGTCTTGGTGTCTCGTGCTCCGATGCACCTGAGTTGACAGGCGGCATCGGCAAGCGACAGCTCGCCCGTGGCGGCGATCGGATCACCACGGGTAAACAAGTTGGCCCGTGCCGCCGAACGCAACGCGTCGTTTGAGTTGCATCGGCACACCAGCGTCATAGCACGTCTCTGTCGCGTCATGTCACGGCGCGTGGCGAGCGCGTGTCGGGCGCCTCCCTTCACACACGCGGTTACACCTCGATCGCCAGCGGCGGACTCCCTTGAAGACGCTGTTGCAAGAATCGTCCCGTCACAGAGTCGGTGCACGCCGCCACATCCTCGGGCGTGCCGACCGCGACGACGTGTCCACCGCCCTCACCACCGTCGGGACCGAGATCGATCACCCAATCCGCGACCTTGATCACGTCCAGATTGTGCTCGATCACGATGATCGTGTGACCGCGGTCGGCCAGGCGGTTGAGCACCGTGAGCAGGTGATGCACGTCGGCGAAGTGCAGCCCGGTGGTCGGTTCGTCGAGGATGTACATCGTGTGGTCCTCGGCCGTCTTGCTCAGCTCAGCCGCGAGGCGGATGCGCTGCGCCTCGCCGCCTGATAGCGTGTTGGACGGCTGTCCGAGTTTGACGTAGCCGAGCCCGACGGCCTTGAGGGCGTCGAGCTTGTGCCGGATCGTGTTGAACGCGTCGAAGAACTTGACGGCCTCGTTCACGGACATGTCCAGGACGTCGGCGATGTGTTTCCCGCGGAACCGGACCTCGAGCGTCTCGCGTGTGTAGCGCGTGCCGCCGCACGCGTCGCACCGCACAAACACATCGGGGAGGAAGTGCATCGCGATCCGGCGCGTGCCCTGTCCGGTGCACGGTTCGCACCGCCCGCCTTTGACGTTGAAGCTGAATCGATTCGCCGTGTAGCCGCGGACCTTGGATTCGCGCGTCCGCGCGAAGAGCTGGCGCACATGCTCGAACACGCCGACGTACGTGGCCGGGTTGCTGCGCGGTGTCCGGCCGATCGGAGATTGGTCTATCTCGACGACCTTGTTCACCAGCGCCGCGCCGCTGATGCGTTCGTACGCCCCGGGGCGCGGTCCGCCGCCGTGAAGGAGTCGCCGGATCGCCCGGAGCAGGATTTGTGTCACGAGCGTGCTCTTGCCGCTGCCGGAAACGCCGGTCACACAGATGAAGCACCCGAGCGGGAACCGCACCGTGATCTGCTTGAGGTTGTTCGCGGTGGCGCCGACGACGACTACGGCGTTCTCCGACGGGCCGGACGCGGCGATCGCGCGTGTCCCGCGCGACGCGGCATCGGTGGCGGCGCGGCTCGCGGTACCGCTGCCGCCCCGCACGCCCGCATCGGCGGCACGCCCTGCGGCGGTCGGCACACCGGTGCCATGGCGTGGCATCGGATCACCGGCCGCGCGTCGCAAGCGGCGCTCGGTCGGCACCTTAACCGCCGATCGGCCCGTGAGATACGCGGCCGTGACGGAGTCCGAAGATCGCAACACGTCGCGCAGCGCGCCTTGCGCGACGATCTTGCCGCCGCTTGGCCCCGCGCCGGGGCCGATGTCGATCACGTGGTCCGCGGCCGCGATGATCGCCTCGTCGTGTTCCACGACGATGACGGTGTTGTCCATCGCGACAAGCCGCGTGAGCGTGTCGGCGAGCCGCTTGCTGTCACGGGGATGTAGCCCCACCGTCGGCTCGTCGAGGACATAACACACACCGACGAGCCCGCCGCCGATCTGCGTCGCGAGCCGCATCCGCTGCCACTCGCCGCCCGAGAGCGTCGCGCTCGCGCGATCGAGTGAGAGATACTCGACCCCCACGTCGCACATGAAGCGCAGCCGGTGGCGGATTTCCGCCAGTAGCGGATCGGCGACCGCGTGCGCTTCGCCCGTGAAGCGAAGCTCGTCGAACAGGCGGCGCGCGTCGGCGATCGTCATCCGCACGACGTCGGCGATGCTCCGTTCGGCGATCTTGACGCAAAGCGCTTCCCGGCGAAGCCGCGTACCGCCGCATGTCTCGCACGCCGACTCGCCGAGGAACCCGTGCAAACGCTGCTTCACCGACGCCGAGTCGGTCGTCTCGAACCGCCGCTGGATGTTCGGTATCACGCCCTCGAACGTCGCACCGAACGCCGCCGCATCCGCGTCGGTCGTCCCGTGAAGCACGATCCGACGGAGCCGCGCAGGTACGTTGCGAAACGGAACGTCCGGCAGCACGCCGAACTGCCCGCAGAACGCCGAGATCATCTTCGTGTACAGTGCGGTAAGCCGGCGGCCCTGTTGGCGCCACGGGGCGATCGCGCCGTCCGCCAGCGACTTGTCGGGATCCGGTACCACAAGCCCCGGGTCGAACTCCATCGTGATCCCGAGCCCGCCGCATGTGCCGCACGCGCCGTGCGGCGAATTGAAGCTGAACAGCCTCGGCGAGAGGGTGTCAAGCCGAACGTCGGCATGAACCGGACACGCCAGCGCCGCGCTGTACGCCTCGTCCGACCAGACGTCCGGCGACGTCTCCGCGGTGACGATGACACGTCCGCCGGAAAGTCGCGTCGCGATCTCCACGCTATCGGCCAGCCGTTGTGCGACCTCGGGCTTGATCGTCAGGCGGTCCACGATGACCTCGATCGTGTGTTTGCGGTTCGGCGCGAGCGGCTCCGCGTCTTCAACCATCACGGGCACACCATCGATCCGCGCGCGGATGAACCCCTCACGAACGATGCGTTCGAGAATCGCGTTGTGACGCCCACGCCGCGCCTCCACGAGCGGCGCCAGCACCATGATCCGCTGCCCGCGCGGTCCGGCGAGCACCGCATCCACGACCTGCGCGGTGGTCTGCATCGTGATCGCCCGGTCGCATCGCCAGCACCGCGGCGCGCCGACACGCGCGAACAACACGCGAAGGAAGTCGTACACCTCGGTCGACGTCGCGACCGTGGATCGCGGTGTGGCCGCCGCAACGCGCTGTTCGATCGCGATCGTCGGGCTCAACCCCTCGATCCGATCCGCGTCCGGTTTCGGCATCTGCTCCAGGTACTGCCGCGCGTGCGCGGACAGCGATTCGACGTACCGCCGCTGCCCCTCCGCGTAGATCGTGTCAAACGCGAGCGAGCTCTTCCCCGAGCCCGATACGCCCGTGATCACCACCAGCGCGCCGCGCGGGATCACCACGTCAATGTTCTTGAGGTTGTGCTGTCTCGCACCAAGTACTCGGATGACGGGGCGATCGGCCATGGTCATTGTGCGGGTGCGATCGTCGCGCCGGCACGCGGCGCCACCGCGCGGCCGCAACCGGGCGTAATGACACGGTCACCGGCGGCACCGGATCGGCGACACCGGGTCTCAGCGACGTTGCATCGACGGCACCGCGTCCACGGCACCGGATCGGCGGCACGGCCGCACCGACACCGGAACACTGACACGGGATCAGCCGCACGGGCGACGCGCAGGTGCCTCGCGCATAGTGTGACCGTGCGATCCGTCGGCGTCAAAGCCGCCGGCCCGGGGATGTGTCTTCGTGGACATCGCAGGTATCGGACGCCGCGTGGCGTGGTTCTCGAAGCGCGCTGCGCGACGTCGCGACCGCGTGGTTCCGCTTGAGCGCGTTGTGCTCCGCCACACGTCCCGCGCGGTGTGGTACGCCGGGTCTGTCCGAGAATCTCGGAGCGCGGCATCGGCTCCGGGCCGGTGATGGACGGGACTAACCACGCGCGGCGGGCGGGCCGAAGGGGATGTAGGCGGGGTTCATTGGGGGGCGATCGCCACCGCCATGTAACACGGACCGTCGTACGATATTGGACCTCGGCGCCGTTGAATCATATACTTCCTCAGGGGGTGCTCCCTGGCCATCGGGGCACCGCGCATCACGCGCATGGTTCCCGGGTTCCGGTCGGTCGGACCGCGCCTCAAGGCATACAACACACGGGCGGCGACGCCGGCCGATCCGTGCAACCGTGCGTCGACAACGTGGCGGCACGACACGCGTGCCGCAAAGGAGTCATCATGCATCAGTCCGCGCATTCGACGAGCTGGTTTCGCAAGTGGGTCATGGTGTCCTGCGCGGTCCTCATCGGCGGCGTGGCCGTACGCGGCGACGACACCCGCCAGGCGCGGGCGCGGGCCCAGGATGAACTCTGGCGACGCAGCGTCGATCGCGTAACCCACGGCGATTTTGCCGGTGCGTCCGCCATCATCGCGGACCTCTCGGCCGGTGGCTGGGTGACCCGACAGGTGCGTGACTGGCTCGCCGAATACGAGGCGCAGCAGCAGCGCCGCCGCGAGATGGATCGAGCGGATTTTGAGAAGTATGTCCGCTACGCCAAGCAGCGCATCGATCGAAACGAGTATCGCCTGGCGCTCGACTGGGTCCTCTGGGCCAACGACTGCGCCGAAGAGCCGGACGCGCTGCGGAACGCGCCATGGGTCAAGGCGCTCACGGACGCCGCGCTGGTCGAAGCCGAGAAGTTGCGCAGCGACCGCGAGTGGCGCAAGGCATGGCAACTCTACACCCGCCTCGGCGCACTCTATGAACACGAGCCGCGCTACAAGAAGTTGGAAAACGAGGTCGCGACGCACTGGCGCCTCGACGTCATGTTCGAGGACGGCAACAACTGGGACGAGCGCCTCGACAAGGTCCGCTGGCGCGAGGCCGAGCGCGCGCTCGTGGACATCGAACAGATGTACGTCAAGCCGGTCGATTTCCGCAAAGTCGCCGAGGCCGGACTCGAACAACTCCTGCTGCTCGCGGAATCCAAATCCGCCCAAGAGCGCTTCGAAGGCTTGCGCGACGAACTCGACCGGCACGACTTCCGCGCACGGGTGCAGCGCCGCCTGGATGAAATCCGCGCGGCCGACCACGTCGATCGGCGCGATGCGCAGCGCCACTTCCGTCGCGTCGTCAAGAAGATCAACCCGAACACGATCAACCTGCCCGAGAAGCTCATCGTCGCCGAACTCATGCGCGGCGCGCTCGAACCCCTGGACGAGTTCACGTCGATCTTCTGGCCCACCGACGCGACCGAATTCGAGAAGAGGACCCGCGGTGATTTCACCGGCGTCGGCATCTCCATCATCAAGAACAAGCTCGGCGAGATCGAAGTCGTCTCGCCGCTCGAGGATTCACCGGCCTACCGCGCCGGCATCCAGGCGGGCGACATCATCACCCACGCCGACGGCAAGAGCCTCAAGGGCGTCTCGCTCACGAAAACCGTCAACCTCATCACCGGGCCCCGGGGAAAGCTCGTCACGCTCACGATTCGCCGCGACGACCACGCCGTCGAGTTCCCGCTCATCCGCGACAAGATCACGCTCCGGTCGATCAAGGGACTTACCCGCGACGAAAAGGACCCGCAGCGATGGCATCACTGGCTCGACGAAGAGCGACGCATCGCGTATGTCCGCATCACCAACTTCCAGGAACACACCGTTGAACACCTCTTCAACATCCTCACCGAGCTCAAGGCCAAGGGCATGACCGGTCTCGCCCTCGACCTGCGGCGCAATCCGGGCGGTCTGCTCGACGCGGCGTCGAACGTCGCCGCGCTCTTCCTGCGCAAGGGAGACGAGATCGTCAGTACCAAAGGACGCCTGCCGACCGAGGATCAGACGTTTTCCACCGGCGGCGACGGGCCGTTCGCCGGACTGCCGCTCGTCGTCCTCGCCGACGAAGGCAGCGCGAGCGGTTCCGAGATCGTGGCCGGCGCGATCCGCGACAACGACCGCGGGATCGTCATCGGCGCGCGCACGTTCGGCAAGTTCAGCGTCCAACACCTCGTCCCGCTCGGCCACACGAACAACGCCAAGCTCAAGATCACCACGGCGCACTACTACTTGCCGAGCGGCGTCAGTCTCCATCGCACCGACGATGCCGAGACGTGGGGCGTCGAGCCGCAGGTCCCGGTCAAGCTCGTGTGGAAGGAGCAGGACCGCCTCCGCGAGATCGTACGCGAGCGCGACCGCCTCGGACCCTTGCCGACGCCCAAGCCCGCCGGCGCGGACGACAACCCGGACGCCGCCTCCGCGACCGGCGGCGATGCCGACGACAAAGCAGACAAGACCGACACGAAAGACCCCGCCGAAAACGCAGCGCCCGACCAGCGCTCGCCCGAAGCGAACAGCGACTCGGCCGAACACCCCAAAGTCGTCGCGGAAAACGACGCCACCAACGACGACGATCTCGAAGGGCCCCAACTCCCACCGCTCGAGCAGCCCAACGAAAACGACCGCCCCAAGGCGGACCCCCAGCTCGATACCGCCAAGCTCCTGCTCAGGGTCAAGACGCTGAGCCGCAAGTTCCCGACCCTCGCGTCGGCCGAGCGCACACCCGTCGAGCGAACCGCCCGGCCATAACAACAAAAACCGGTCGCCAAGCGATCCGAAACGCGCCGCCGGGCCCGAGGACGCATGCGGGCGGGTCGGCGCCGGGGCGGTCGACGCCTGGGCGGACCGCATCGGGGCGGTCCGCAGTCGGGCGGACCGCGTTGGTGCGGTCGACGCTTGGGCGGACCGCGTTGGGGCGGTCGACGCTTGGGCGGAC
>JBHHVO010000054.1:0-13036 GCA_046754365.1 Phycisphaerae bacterium
GCGTAGGTGTAGGTCATGGTCTTGCGGTCGTCGTTCCAGACGGCGTGGCCGATCATCGGGCCGGCGGTGGACGCGTTGTCGAACCAGATGGACGCGTACACGTTCTCGACGGTGTTCCAGGTGAACAAACCGACGGCGCGGTAGACGCCCGTGTCGGTGGACGTGGTGTAGACCCGCTGGACGGCGCGGCGGTCGAGGATCCAGCGGATTTCCTCGGTGCCGCTCACGTCGGTCGCCTTACCGCGCGGCCCGAAGTGGGTCTGCGTGACGATCCATGGCCCCTCGTAAAGCTCGAGACGGGCGACCTCGGGGCTGATGTACTTAAAGTCCTGCTCGGGGGGACGGATGGCGACGCCGCCGATCGGTTGCCGCACGCCGGCGGCTGCCACGCACATGGCCGCAAGACAGGAAACCGTAAGCCATTGCTTGATTGTCAGCCGCCTCATCATGGATCCGTTCATCGTCGATCGCCTCACGTCGATCGCCCTGTCATCAGCGTACGTCCCGAGCGCCACTCCCTTGCGGTCGGGATTCGGCGCATCACGGACCTTCCCAGTCGCGTCGATAAGGGTCCGCGCTGCGGACCAGCGGAACCGGACACGATCAACCGGACCGTCCGCACAGCGGACCCTACGAACCTCTGTTGCAGAGCCGCGCCCGTGAGGAAGCGGTCCGGGTCGTGGGCGAGAAACCGACGTCGGTGAAAACCACTCCCTTGCGAGGCTGTCGAAATACCCGTACCGGAGTATTCCAACAGGCGTCTTGCGGGCGCTTTCGGTCCCCGTACCCTACCCCTACCCCCCGAGCCCGAAAACTACGCTTCGTGATCGCGCGGCTCAGGTATTTCAACAGCCTGTTACGGCCGCGGCTCCGTTCATTACGGTCGCGGTTCCGCTTGTCACGACCATGCTCGAACACCGGCTTACGGACGGGCGAGTTCGGTCGCCTGCTGCATGATATACGCCTTGCCGACGCCGACGTGCGAAAAAACCTCGGCGGCCGTGGCGGCGGACTTCGGGATGCGCGCCGCGGTGAGGCCGACGACACGCGGCGCCCCGCGTCGGGCGGCGGCCTCGGCGAGTTCCGCATGCAACCCGCCGGCGTAGTTGTCCTCAACGGTCAGGACGGCGCCGCCGGACGCTTCGGCGGCGGTAAAGATCGGTTCGGCGTCGAGCGGGAGCGTGTACGCGTCGAAGACGTTGCACGTGATACCGGCGGCGGCGAGTTCGTCGGCGGCGGCGAGCACCGTGTGCAGCATGTACCCGGCGCTCACGAGCGTCATGCGGTCGCCGGTCCTTAGTTGTTTGCAGCCGTCGACGTGGAACGGTTCATCGAGCGGGTAGAGAAACGGTGCGGCCGGGCGGTGCGTGCGCATGTAGCACAGGCCGGACGTGCGGGCCATGAGTTCGCAGCAGCGGTACGTCGAGACGGCGTCGCTCGGATGAAACACGCGGCAGACGGGCGTGCCCGTGCCGGCGTCGACGCGAGTGAGGCTCCGGAAATACGCGACGTCGGAGACGGCCATCTGCGACGGACCGTCGGCGCCGAGGGATACGCCGGCGTGCGAGCCGACGATGTTCACGCTTGCGCGCGTGATCGCGAGCATGTCGATTTGATCGCTTGCGCGGGCGATGAATTTGGCGAAGCTGCTCGCGAACGGGATGCGTCCGGCCGCGGCGAGGCCGCCCGCGACGGACATCATGTTCTGCTCGGCGATCTTGCACTCGAAGAAGCGGTCGGGGTGGAGGCGCGCGAAGCGGTCCGCGTAGGTGGAGTTGCCGACGTCGCCGTCGAGCGAAACGATGCGGTCGTCCGTGTCCCCGAGGGCTACGAGGGCTGCGCCGTACGCGGCCCGAGTGGCGAGCGTCTTTTTCTCCATCGCGCCGGCCATGCCGACGCGTTCGAGCGCGGCTTGGATCGGCGGCAACGTGATCCTATCGCGGTCTCTTGCCGGCGCGGCCGAGGTGGGACGGGCCGACGGCGCGGCGGTCTTGGCGTTCGCGCCGGCGGGGATGGACGGCAACGGCGGGGTGAGTGTCCCCGGCGCGGCCCCGAGCCGGCCGGCGGTCGCGTCGAGCTCGGCGAGCTTCGCGTCGAGCTCGGCGCAAGCTACCGGCTTGCCGTGAACGTTCACGCCCTGGATGGAATCAACGCCCCAGCCCTTGATCGTGCGTGCGACAACGGCGACGGGTCGATCGGCCGCGGCGCTGACGCGCGTGAACGCGTCGTCGAGGGCGTCGGGGTCGTGTCCGTCAAGCTGGATCGCGTGCCACCCGAACGCGTCGAGCTTGGCGGCGAGCGCGTCGGGCCGCTGTTGGGGCGAGACCGCGTCGGCCTGGCCGTGGCCGTTGCAGCTAAACACCGCGCAGACGTTGGTCAGGCCGTGGTCGACGATGAAGTCCGCGGCTTCCCACACCTGGCCCTCGCGGGACTCGCCGTCGCCGATGAGCACGAACATGCGCTTGTCGATGCCGTCGAGGCGGGCCGCGAGGGCGAGCCCGGCCGCAACGGAGAGGCCTTGTCCGAGCGAACCCGTCGCGGCGTCGAAGAACGGGAACCCCTCGGCCGGGTTCGGGTGGCCGTCCAAGACGCTCTCGAGTTCGCGGAGCGAGGCGAGGTCGTCGATGGCGAGCGGCCGGGCGTGCTGTCGATCCGGGCCGACCGCGCCGCGGAGGTCGGCGTACGCGGCGTAGACGATGGGCACGGCGTGGCCCTCGGAGAGCACGAGTCGGTCGTTGTACCGGTTCCATGGGTCGGCGGGGTCGTAGCGCATGTGCCGGTACATGAGCGCAACGACGATGTGCGCGAGCGAAAGGGCGCTGGACGGATGTCCGGAGCCGGCGGCGGTGGTCATGCGCAGGACGTGTTGGGCGAGTTCGACGGCCTTGGCGTGTACGGTCGGCGTGGTCGACACGAGTGTCTCCATGATCGGTGGGATCCTCCGTATAACGTGACGAAGCGTAGCTCGATCGCAGCGTAGCGTCGCGGCTGCGGCCGATCAAGCGGGGCGGCGGCTTCCGGCCGGTCGCTGGGGGGTATTGACCTGACGCGACGTCGCGGCCGATGTGTGCGGGCGTGTGTGGCGGTGGCGCGGTGGGTTGGGTCTGTGCGCGCGTTGGTGCTCGGGCTTACGGTTCTCGCTCAGGCTTGCACGAGGGCTTGTCCCCGGGCTTGCGCCATGTCTTCAGCCGTGGGGGAACGGCCCGTGTCGATCATCGTCGCGAAGCAATCGAAGAGGTATGTCGCGTCGTGTGGTCCCGGGCCGGCCTCGGGGTGGTATTGCACGGCGAAGAGCGGCATGTCCGGGTGCGTAAAGCCCTCGAGTGTGTCGTCGTTGAGGTTGATGTGTGTCGGTGTCGCCCCCGCGGCGATCAGCGATCCGGTGTCGATCGCGAAGCCGTGGTTCTGTGATGTGATTTCGACGCGGCCGGTCGCCGCGTTGCGGACGGGGTGGTTCGCGCCGTGGTGACCGAACTTGAGCTTGTACGTCGTGCCGCCAAGGGCCAACCCGAGAAGCTGATGCCCGAGGCAGATACCGAACACCGGTACGCGGCCGAGCAGGGCCTTGAGCAGATCGATCGCATACGGCACGGCGGCCGGGTCGCCCGGTCCGTTGCTGACCAACACGCCGGTCGGCTTGCGTTCGCGGATCGCGTCCGCGCGGGCGGTCGGCGGCACGACGTGCACGCGAAAACCCGCCGTCACGAGGTACCGCAGGATGTTGTGCTTGACGCCGCAGTCGATCACCACAACCAAACCGCGCCGCGGCGCGTGGTGTTTCGGGCCGCCGGCCGCAACGTCGACCCCCTCCGACCAGTCAAAGCAGTGGTCCGGTGCGACCGCTTGGACGAGGTCGGCGCCGACCAGGCTCGGTGTCGCGACCGCGCGTCGCACGCACGCGGCCGGGTCGTCCAGCTCGGTCGTGATGACCCCGCGCATCGCACCGTGCACGCGCAGCTTCCGCGTGAGCGCTCGTGTGTCGATGCCCTGGATCCCCACGACACCGTGGTCGGCCAGGAGCGCTTCAAGCCGCATCGTGTCGCCGTCGCCGGTCGGCACGCGGGCGAGTTCGCGCACGACAAGCCCGGCCGCGTGAAGTCGGCTCGACTCGACGTCGTCGGCGTTGACGCCGTAGTTGCCGATGAGCGGATACGTCATCGCGACGATCTGCCCGGTGTACGATGGGTCGGTGAGGATTTCCTGGTAGCCCGTGAACGCGGTATGGAACACGACCTCGCCGCAGCGGGTCCCCGGCGCGCCGAAACCGTGCCCTGTGAACACGGTTCCGTCTTCGAGCGCGAGCATACATCGGCCGGTGTCGGCGGCGCCGGGCATGATCGCGAGGATACGCGCGCCGGCGCGGCGTGTCCATCCGCGCGTCAGCACAGCGCGAGGTATGCCATCACGGCGAAGAACAATAGGCGCGCCTTGCGCCGCAGAAACCAGTAGATCCTGGCTGCGAGCATCGATGCCGCTCCTGAGACGGTGTGTGCGCGGACCGTCCGCGTCGAGGGGTCCGGCACGTTCGATGCATGGCGGTACGCGGTCGCGGCGGCGGCGGCGCCGGGGCGATAACCCCGCCGCTCGCGGTACCGTGGGAACGGTTCCGAACGGGCGTGTCAAACCAGGTCGACGATGCCGACTTTGCCGACGGTGTGGCGAACCGGCGGCCCAGCGTTGCCCGCGTGCCGCCGCGCGCCCGGCGGCGCGGGGCGTGCCATACGGTTGACAGGTATCTTGCCACGCGCGTATAACAGCCGGGTTGTGCACACGGCGTGCATGGCCGTGTCCGTGACACGGCACGGATTAAGCTGTTACTTTTGGCTGGTCGGTGCGCGCCGCCATCGAGCCCCGTGACCTACCTGGTGGACGTGAGGAGAGATCTCGTAATGAACGTACGGCATGGTGCTTCCACGGTTCGCGCGTTGCGGTGTGGGCTCACGGCGCTGGCGTGTGCTTCGTGTTGGGTCTTGGTGGCCGGGTGCGGTGTCGCGTCGCAGAACGACGGCACCGCGGGCAACGGATCGATCGCAAACGACAACGGAGCCGTCGATCCCGGCGCCGTCAGCGCGGAGATCTTCAACCCGATCATCAACTTCAGGACGTCGACATTCGACGGACCGGTGGCGGTCCAGTTCGCGGTGACCGGGACGCCCGACAGCGTGTCGGGCTTCTGGGTGGAGGTGGCCAGCGGCGGCGGGGGGCCCGTCGGCACGCCCGTGATCGTGGCGCCGGACCTGGCGGCGGACGCGGTGTTTTTCAATTTCGATCCCAGCACCGTGGACCCGGGGTTCTACCAGCTCGGGCTCATCCTGACGGTCGGCGGCGAGGAGATCCAAGTGCTGAGTCCGGGGACCATCGAGGTCGAAGGTCCACCGAGCCCGACGTTCATCCTGCCGGTTCAGCCGCTCACGGACATCGTGGCCGGCGCGTCGGTCCTGGTGAGCTTCGACGCGGGCGATCCCGAGAACAACGTCGCATGGCGGTTGTTCTACCTCATCACCGACAGTCCGACCGTGCCCGACAGCGACCTGACCGTGCCGATCGGTCAACGCGGCACGGAGCTCGCGGTGTCACAGGGCACCGACAACTTCGGGTCGTTTACGTGGGCAACGGACGGGCTTGCGGCCGGGACGTACGAGCTTTGCGTCTCGGCGACCGATTCCGGCGCGTCGGTAGCCGCGACGTCGCTCGCTGGACAGAGCGCGTCGATCGTGACGGTGCATGGCCCGGTCGTCGTCATCACCGAGCCGGTACCGGCGCCGATGCCGCCGACGATCGTGGTGACGTCGCCGGGGACGGACGTCGGTCTCTTCGGCGATGAGGGTTTCACGATCCAATACCGTGGGACGGTGTTCGAAGCGGGGACGGTTGGATCCGTGACGGTGTTTACCGACACGAATCGTGATGAGACGGATGGGTTCGACATCATCACGGCGGACTTGCCCGCGACGGGGGATCTCGAGTCGATTCCCCTTCCGGCGGGGCTGCCCGAGGCGGTGTACAACATCGGCGCGAGTATCACAGCCGGGACGGACGTGGTGTTCGCATACGCACCCGGCAGCATCTCGATCGTGCGGACCGCGACCCTCAACGTGACGGCGCCGACAAGCACGCTTCCCGTCGGACCGTCGGATCCGGTCACGGTGTCATGGACGACGAATGTGCCCCCCGGCCCGGGGCGCTCGGTCGACGTGTTCGCGCGGACGGTGGATGCGTCCGGCGCGGCGTTCGGCCCGGAGATTCCCGTGCTGTCGCCGACCGGGACGGGCACGACGTCGGCCACGTTTGCCAGCGCCGATTCCGGCATTTTCGAGATATCCGTGCGCCTGACATTCACCGACACCACGCCGGACCTGGTCAAGACCGCGCCGACTCCGGTCCGCGTATCGTCGCTGCCCGCGGTGCTGTGGCTCGGGTCGCTCGCGAACACGACCAGCGACGGCGCGATCTTCGAGGGCGTCAACTTCGAGGACAACGCCGGGACGTCGTTCGCGAATGTCGGCGATGTCGACGCGGACGGGCTCGACGATTTCGTCATCAACGCGCGGTACGGCAAGCCGTTTTTCACGAACCCGATCGGTGTCGGACCGGGCGAGGCGTATCTCATCTACGGAGCCAGCGGCGCGACCAAGCTACTTGGCGGGTTCAACCTGAACTCGGTCGGTACCGCCGGTTTGCGCGGCGTGTTGTTCACCGGCATCCGGACGCCGCAGGCGAGCAACGACACGGACGGGCTGACGGCCGTGACGCGCCTGCCGGATCTCGATAATGACGGCCGCGGGGAACTCATGTTCGGGTTCCCGAACACGGACTCCCGCGGGCACAACGTCGACTTCCGCCAGGACGGCGTGATGGACGAGGAGCTGCTCTGCACGCTCGAGGAACACGACCAGTTCCTGCGTGGCGGCGTGGTCATCGTAAGCAGCCAGAACCCGATCCTTTCGGACCCGACGGCCGGGTCGCCGGTGATCAACCTCGACCTCGTCGGACAGGTGTTCCCGATCACCGTGCCGCAGCCGGAACCCGGCGAGGATTGGTTCTCCGATCAGCACGATGGAGTCGAGCCCGGCATTACCTGCGAGCTCGACTGTCCAGCCGGCGCGAGCGACGGCATCTTTGACACGGTGTTCGGCACGACCATGGGGTTCGTGGAGGAGTTGGCGGGCGACTACATCACGACGTTCGTACTCAACGGCTGCGCCGATCCCGGGTTCTACCCGCTGACGCTGTGCACACCGCTGTTGCGGTTCTGCCCGCCGGCGGGCCTGTCGGTCACGGAGCCCGCGTCTCCGCTGCTCACGCTCGGGGCCGGGTTGACCGGGTTCTACCCGACGATGTATCCAAACCCCGACCCGAACGCCGACGACGAGTTCCTCATGAACGATCCGCTGCCGCCGTTCGGGGCGCGGATCATCGGCATCGGGCTCGGCGACGCGTTCGGTACGTCGGTGACGCTGAGCGAATCCGGCGGTGGCACGGCCGACGTGATCGTGAGCGCACCGAACCGGACCGCGCGCGGCATCCTGTTCGGCCCAGATTCCGGCGATCCAAACAACGGTGGCGAGGTCGACGGGCTCGCCGATCCGCCGAACAACCCGGTCGAGCGGAACAACTCGGGCGTGGCATACCTGTTCCCGTTGCGCGACCTCTGGGACCCGGACGCCGCCGGGCGCATCCCGCCCAAGCCGCACCAGTATATGGTCGGCCAGCCAAGCCACGTCTCGGGTGGTCTGGGTGGGACACGGATTCCGAATATCGATGCGATTCGGGTCGCGGGCCAGACGAACGAAGCCATCAAAAACATCATCGGGATCGAGGACTTCAACGCGGACGGGCGCAGTGACTTCGCGGTCGGGGCGCCGGATGCGGCCGGCGGTCAGGGCCGCGTGTACATCGCGTTCCGCCGCGACCCGGCGGTCGAGGGTGACTATGTCCTCGAGAAGCTCGCGTTCGATCCGAGCGATGCCGATCGGCTCGAGGGCGTCCTGGTCGTGTCCAATTCACCGAGCCGGCTCGGTGCGAGCCTGGCGACGGGTGTGGATTTCAACGGGGACGGCGTGTCGGACCTGGTCATCGGGAGCCCGAACGCCGGCGCCGGGTCGGGTGAGGTCATCATCGTGTTCGGCGACCCGACGCTCACCAGCCCAGTGGGCGGCATCACCGCCCAGGAGCTCCTGCTCGCGAACCCGACCACGGGGCAGCCCCGCGCCGCGCGGATTACCGGCAGCACGCTCGACGTCAACGGACAGTTCGGGTTCAACGTCGCGAACGCGGGCGACATCGACGGCGACGGCACGAATGATTTGCTCATCGCCGCGCCGAACGCGACGCCGCGGTTCGACCCGGACCCCACCGACGGCGTCGACGCCCTCACGGACCCGGGCCTGGATCTCGACTTCAACGGACAGCAAGACGACGTCAGCGGTCCGTTCGGCATCCCCGACCTCGCGATCGACAGCTTCGACGATCTGGCGAATGCCGGGCTCGTGTATGTCATCTTCGGCAGCAACCGGCTGGATCAGGTCGGCTCGGTCAGTGTCGATCAGCTCGGCACGAACCAGCTCCGCGGCTTCATGATCGCCGGGCGGCGTGCCGGTGACCGGATCGGTGGTGGCGATGCGGGCGACGCCAACGCGGGCGGCAGCATCGAGAAGGTCGGTCGGGGGCGGTCTCAGGGGTTGGCGAGCGCCGGCGACGTCGACGGCGACGGTCGAGACGACATCCTGATCGGGTCGGTCCTGGCCGATCCGCGGGTCGATCCGGCCAACGGCAACGGCACGCAGAACGGCGGTGAGGCGTACCTGATCTACGGCGCGGTTACACCGGGCGGGTAAGCGGGTGCTTGAGAAGGCTCGTAATGAGCAGAGCCGCGACCGTAAGGGAGTGGTCTTCGCCCACGAACCCGGACCGCTTCCTCACGGGCGCGGCTCTGAACGAGGGTTCTCAGGCACGCGCGAAGAGGTTCTCGCGTCAGCCGATCCTGTCAGACCTGACTCATGCGTATTGCGATGCTCGCGCCGATCAGTTGGCCGTTGCCGCCGAGCGGCTATGGGCCGTGGGAACTCGTCGCCCACAACCTCACCGAGCAGCTCGTCCGGTTGGGGCACGACGTCACGCTGTTTGCCGCGGCGGGGTCGCGGACCGCCGCAACGCTCGTGGCGACCGTACCGCATGCGCTTTCCACGTGGCCCGACGCGGAGCGGCATCGCCCGCGCCGGTTCGACCCGGCGACGGGGCTGTTGGAGGGGCCGCCCGACGCGCGGGTGTGGGAGGGTCTGCACATCGCGCGTTGCATGGAGCGTGCGGCCACGGGCGCGTTTGACGTCGTGCATTCCCATCTGCACACGCACGCCTTGACGTACGGCCGCGTCGTCAAGTGCCCGCTCGTGTCGACGCTGCACGGCGCCGCGTGGGTGCGCTCGGCGCACGCCGCGCTCCTGGCGTACCGGGACCTTCCGTTCGTGTCGCTGTCTCGCGCGGAACGCACGCTGCTGCCCGAGCTGAACTACGTGGCGACCGTGCACAACGGCATCCACATCGAGGACTTTCCGTTCGAGCCGGTCAAGGATGATTACCTGTTGTTCGCCGGTCGGCTCTCGCCCGAGAAGGGTCCGGACAAGGCGATCGATGTGGCCCGAAGGGCCGGTCGGCGGCTCTTGATCGCGGGTATGATCGAGCCGCAATACCAGGTTTTTTTCGACGCGATGGTCAAGCCGCACATCGACGGGCGGTCGGTCGAATACCTGGGCCTGCTGTCGCAGCAGGCGCTCGCGCCGTACTACCGCAAGGCCGCCGGACTGCTGTTTCTCATCAACTGGTGCGAGCCGTTTGGGCTCGTCGCCGTCGAGGCCCAGGCGAGCGGCACGCCGCTCATCGCGACGCGGTTCGGCGCGTTGCCGGAGATCATCATCGACGGCGAGACGGGCTATGTCGTGGATTCCATCGACGCGGCGGTGGCGGCGGTCGACCGGCTCTCGGCGATCGAGCCGGCGGCGTGTCGTCGCAACGTGGAGACGCGCTTTACGGACGCCGTCATGGCGGCGGGCTACGCGGCGGTGTACGACGCGGTCGCGCGCCGGTCGCGGACCCGTGCCGAGTAGGCTCGGCGGGTGCCTCGCCCTGGTGGGCGGCCCACGTCCTGCGGGAGGTGGGGGACCCGATGATCGTCAGCCGATGAGGTTACCGACCGCGCGCGCCACCTCATCGTGTCGCGGCCGGCATCGGTGTATCCCCCAACGTCCGGAAGGACCGGGGCCACGCGGGCGCATGCCGCGCCAACGTGCGATCGCGCCCGTGGTCCGCATAACCACCACAACTATGTTGCGCTTCACCTTGCATCGGTCGGGCAGGCTCGGCGGGAGCCCCGCCCTGCCGGAAGCCGTGTCGGCGGGGCCGGCCTGTGGCGAACCGGTGCGGACTCGTGTCGGCGATGGGCCGCCGCTGCGGTTCGGGAAATAATCATGCGCGGAGTTGTTGCCAAGCGTCGCGCCGAGCCGATGATGCCGTTGGTGACGGCACGATCGACGGGCCGGGTACGTGCCGCGGCAGGAGGATCATGGATGCTGGGCATCAAGAACAACGACGCATCGCAGCCGTCGGGCGACACGTGGATCGGACCGGCCCCGTGGATCGAGACCGAACCACCCGGCCCCAAGGCCCGCGCGCTCATCGATCGTGATGAGCGCTTCAGCTCACCGTCGAACACGCGCGACTATCCGCTCGTCGTGGATCGCGCGTACGGCTCGGTCGTGGCCGACCCGGACGGCAACCGGTTTCTCGACATGGCCGCTGGCATCGCCGTGTGCGCGACCGGGCACTGCCACCCGAAGGTCGTCGCCGCGATCCATGCGCAGTCCAAGCGACTCGTGCACATCTGCGGCAGCGACTTCTACTACCCGGCCATGGTCGAACTCGTTGATCGGCTCGCCTCGATCGTGCCCGGCCGGAGCGAGAAACGCGTGCTGTTGACGAACAGCGGCGCCGAGGCGGTCGAGGCCGCGATCAAGCTGAGTCGCTTCCACTCGGGGCGCCGTTGGATCATCGCGTTTCACGGCGCGTTCCACGGCCGGACGATGGGCGCGCTGTCGCTTACGTGTTCCAAGGCGCGGCAGCGCGAGGGGTTCGGTCCGCTGGTTCCGATGGTGGCGCACGTGCCGTATGGCGACGCGGGCGCGATCGAGTCGCAACTCTTCAGGTACCAGATGGGACCGGGCGAGGTCGCGGCGATCTTCGTCGAGGCGCTTCAGGGCGAGGGCGGGTACGTCGTACCGGACGCGTCGTTTCTCCCGAAGCTCCGCGCGCTGTGCGACAAGCATGGCATCCTGCTCGTGTGCGACGAGATTCAATCGGGCGCGGGGCGCACGGGCAAGTGGTTCGCGTATCAGCACGCCGGCATCGTGCCGGATATAACGCTGATGGCCAAGGGACTCGCGAGCGGCATGCCGCTTGGCGCGGTGATCGCACGGGCCGAGGTGATGAACTGGCCGCCCGGCGCGCAGGGGAGCACATTCGGCGGCAACCCGGTGTGCTGCGCCGCCGCGCTCGCGACGTTGGATCTGGTCGAATCGCAATACATGGCGCACGCGGCACGGCTCGGGGAGCGGCTCCGGGAGGGGCTCATCGCGATCGCGGAGCGGCGTAAATGCGTCGCCAACGTCCGCGGGCTCGGGTTGATGCTCGGCGTGGATGTCGTGAATCGCCGGACCGGCAAGCGGTGCCCCAAGCTCCGCGGGCAGCTTCTCACCGAGGCGTTTCGGCGCGGGGTGCTGTTGCTCGGGTGCGGTGAGACCGGCATCCGATTCTGTCCGCCGCTGTGTATCAACGAGGCCCAACTCGACGTAGCGCTGAAGCTCTTCGACGAGGCCGTCGCCACCGTGGTCTGACGCCGCGTAGGCGGGCCGGCGGTGAGCGCGACGCCGGACCGGCGGATCCGCGCGGCGGCGTGCACTACCGTCGCGCGCGGGTGGGCCGGCGGAGTTTCACTTTCATATCACGTCGCGCGGGTTTCACCGCGTCGACGACCTTCATCGCCTTGCGGATGTCGGGGACCTTGAGCACGACCGTGGTCTTGCCGCCTCGCGCGCCGGTCGTGCAGTACATGTAGCCGATGTTGATCTTGCCGGCCGCGAGGCGATCGCAGAGGTCGGCTGCGGCCCCCGGCCGGTTCGGGAGCGTAACCGCGAGCACATCGGTTTGCGTGACGGGCACGTTGAGCTTGCTCAGGATCGGCCGTGCGGCGGCCGGTTCGTCGACGATCATGCGGAGGACGCCGTGTTCCATGGAGTCCATCATCGCGATGGTGACGATGTTGATTTTCGCCTTCGCGAGCTCGCGGAAGATCTGCGTCAGCACGCCAGGCTTATTGACCAGGAAGATCGAGAACTGCGTGTGCTTTTCCATGGGATCCTTCCGAAACGTGGCGCGTCAGCGCCGGAACGTGATGCATGAGTGCCCGAGCGTAACCCCGGAGCGCGGCGCGAGCCCCGGAACGTCGACGCCCGAGAATCACCGCTGAGCCGCGCCGCGGTCGCGTCGGGATACGTATGCGCTACGCTGGTGCGCATCCGCCACTTGCGCTTGCGACCGCGGAGTATAATGCCGCGCCGGTTTCATGTCAGCGCAGAATCCCGCCGGCGATGTGATTCGGATCGGGGACCGGTTGGTCCGGGCCGCTCGGTCCACCTCGACGCGGCGCGGGCTGCATCATCGTATCCCCCGCGTCCGGAATATAGGGCACCCGACACCCGATGACCGATGCAGCCGCGCGTGGATGTCGGAGCCGGCGCGGCGGGCGCCTCGTCCTCCGGTTTCCCGGAGCCGGCGCGGCGGGGGCGTCGCGCCCCGTTCGGCGGGCGCGGGGGCACGGCATGAAAAAAACCGACGTGGCGGGCGCGTTTCGCGCTCGCCACGCCGGTGGTAGGTCGCGGTTGGCCGCGGTATCAGCGGCCGAACGGGCCCGACGCGGGTCGGACACCGGTGGCCGCGGGTAACACGTACTACGGCAGCGATGCGCCGTTGTAGACCGGGTATTCGC
>JBHHVO010000055.1:0-12989 GCA_046754365.1 Phycisphaerae bacterium
TACTACGTCCGCAACCCGCCGTCCACAAGCAACACCTGCCCCGTGATGTAGGCCGCGTCGTCACTGGCGAGGAACGCGACGGCGGCGGCGACCTCCTCCGGCGTTCCGAACCGTCCGAGGGCGGCATGACGCCTGGCCCCATCTTTTACCGCATCGGGAAGCCCGTCGGTCATGTCCGTCGTGATGAAACCTGGCGCGACGGCGTTGCAGGTGATCTTACGCTTGCCCAGCTCTTTCGCGACACTCTTGGTGAAACCAATCAGACCGGCCTTGCTCGCGGCGTAGTTCGCCTGACCGGGGTTGCCCATCACGCCGGCGACGCTGGAGACGTTGACGATGCGGCCATACCGATTCCGCACCATGAGGCGACTCACCGCCCGCGTGAGCCAGAACACCGACCTCAGGTTGGTCGTGAGGACATCGTCAAACTGGTCATCCTCCATGGTCATGAGCAGGCCGTCGCGGGTGATGCCGGCGTTATTCACGAGGATGTCGACGCGCTCGTGCGACGCCGCGACGGCTTCGACGAGCGCGTCCACCGCGGCGCGGTCGGTCACGTCGAGCACACGTGGATCGATCTTCCCCGGCAGGTCTCGCCCGATCGCGTCGTCCGCGAGTGCCTTAAGCCTCGCGGTATCGCGCGCGCATGCGACCACGGTGGCGCCGCGCTGCGCCAACGAGAGGCACACAGCCCGACCGATGCCACGGCTGGCACCGGTCACCAAGGCAATCTTCTCCTTCACGACATCAGGCCTCCTTAGTGTGCCGTCGCGTCGGCACCGGCGGGTACCACGACGGCTGCAATCGCGTTTGCGTCATGGACCGGCGTCGCCCGCACCTGGCGGTTGATCTTGCGGATGAGGCCGGTGAGCACACGCCCCGGGCCGACTTCCAGAAACCGGGTCACGCCGTCGGCGATCATCCGCTCCACGCACTGCCGCCAGAGCACGGGGCTGGTCAACTGGCGGCACAACGCGTCCCGCATCGCGGGCGCGTCACCATGATACGCCGCATCGGCGTTCGCGATAACCGGTATGGCCGGCTCGCGGAACGTCGTGGCGTCGAGCACGTCGCGCAACCCGGCGGCGGCCGGCGCCATGAGCGGCGAATGAAACGCCCCGGCCACAGGCAGCACCACCGCGCGGCACCCGAGTTCCGAGGCGGCCTCCGACGCCCGTGCGCATGCGGCCTCGCTCCCCGAGATCACGACCTGGCCCGGGCCATTGAAGTTGGCCGGTGCCAAGACGTCGTCGCCGCGGGCGCGATCGCAGATGTTGCGGGCGGTCGCGTCGTCGGCCCCGACGAGCGATACCATGCCGCCCGGTGTCGCCGACGCCGCAGTCTGCATGAGTGTGCCGCGCCGGTGGACGAGCCGCAACGCGTCGTCAAACGCCACGGCACCGGCCGCATATAACGCCGTGTATTCGCCGAGGCTCAGTCCGCCCGCCCGCGCGAACTGGGCTCGGGACGCGCCGGCCTCGAGGAGCGCCTCCCAGAGCGCGACGCTGGCCACGAAGATCGCCGGTTGCTGCAAATCCGTCCTGGCGAGGTCTGCGGCCGGGCCCTCGAAGCACAGCCGGGCGAGGTCAAAGCCCAGCAGGCGCCCGGCGCGATCGAACACGGCCCGCGCGCGGGCGCTCCGTTCGGCTACGTCGCGCGCCATCCCCACGACCTGGCATCCCTGTCCCGGAAACACGACCGCGGTTTCACCCACAGAATGATCCTCCTCAGAGCGTGTGTGCGTACCCTCGTGCCGCGCCCGTGAGGCGGCGGCTCGCGCCGCTATAAGCGGACCACCATGACGCCCCAGGTGAGCCCGGCGCCGATCGCGACCAGCAGGACCACGTCGCCGTCGTGAAGCGTGCCGTCGCGTTTGGCCTCATGGAGCGACATGACGATGGACGCCGCCGACGTGTTGCCGTACCGGTCGATGTGGACCGCCACCTTTTCCCGCGGGAGCCCCAACCGCTGCCGGACCGATTCGATGATCCGAAGGTTCGATTGATGCGGGATGAGCAGCTTGAGCTCGTCGGCAGTGACGCCGGTGGCGTCGAGCGCGCGGTCGATGAGCTCCTGCATCTTCACGACGGCGAAACGGTAGACCTCGCGGCCGCGCATGTGGAGGTATTGCAAGTGCTCCGCCACGGTCGTATGGCTGGTAGGCAGCCGCGAACCGCCGGCCGGGACCCAAATGTGCTCGGCGCGCGTCCCGTCGGACCCGAGCTCGGAGTAGAGGATGCCACGCTCCGGGTCACGTGTGCGGCTCCAAACGGCCGCGCCGGCCGCGTCGCCGAAGAGAATGCACGTGCCGCGATCCTCGGGGTTCGCATAGCGCGAGAGCGTTTCGGCTCCGATGACGAGCGCGTTGTCGTATTGTCGCGACGCGATGAGGCCGGCGGCCATGATGCTTCCAAACACGAAGCCGGCGCACGCGGCGCTGACATCCAGCGCCGGGATGTTCCGGCTGCCGGCACCGAGCGCGGCTTGTACGAAGCATGCGGTCGCGGGGAACGGACAATCACCGGTCGCCGTGGCGCATACGATGACGTCGATGTCGTCAATCGTCAGGCCCGCGTCCTTGAGCGCCGCCGCGGACGCGCGGGTCGCCATCGTCGACGTACACTCGTCGTCCGCAACCCAGCGCCGCTGGCGGATGCCCGTGCGGGTCGTGATCCATTCGTCCGACGTGTCCAAACGCGCGACGAAGTACTCATTCTCCACAACCCGCTCCGGGACATACATGCCCGTACCGCGGATGTAGACCGGGAGCCGGTCCGCGCTGCGTTGTTGCTTACTGTGTGGCTGGATGATGTCTGCCTCCGCCTGACGGCATTTCGGTGCGCGCCACGCCACGCGGCCGGGCCGCGCCAGGTGGGGCAGTTGGTGTCCGCAGTCCGGTTCGACCCGGAACCGCCGACCGGGCCTGCCGCGACTGCCTGCTCTTGCACGTTGCGTATGGGCGTCTGTGGTCCGGCATGATGGTGTCCGCCGCCTGATGCGCCCTCACCGCGTGGTCCATGTACATCAAGCGTGCGTCGGAGAAAGCCCCTCGCTCGCGGTCGGGGGCGGGAAAACCGTAGTTGACGTCGGCCTGGAACGGACGCGCAAACCGGCGAGCCGTTCCAACGGCCTCGGCCGGGGGCACGGGCGCGAACGGCCCGTGCCGCGCGTGTGCATGGTCTGTCAGGTCTCCTTTTCCGCGAACGGCAGCGCGACTTTCGCGCTCGCGTAGCCGCAGACCCGGCACGCGCAGTGTGGCAGCTTCGGTTTGCCGCACTGAGGACAAGGGCTTAGCGTCACGGGACGTAACGCGTGATGAGCACGGCGTGTACGCGTCCGACTCTTGGATGTCTTCTTTGTGGGGACCATAACGAATCCACCTATGGGAACAGCGCTGGGGCGGCGCGGCGCATCGAACCAGCGATCGGCGCCGCGCTCGTGGGCGGTGCCGCGCCGCGCCGCATGCTCGCCACGTTTGGGGACGACCGGCCGTACCACCGCGAAGCCGCGAGACGCAGTACTGACGCGTCGCATCGGCCCGACGGAACGCCGCGATGCCCTCATACGCCAGCACGGAGCAGCGCCGGTTGGCGGGTCCGACCACCGGAGCACGCCTTCGGACCGGCTGCCCCGCAGCCGGCCCCACACGCCCCGCGGTTACGGATGGCGTCCGACCCGCGCGCGAGGACAACGTGGGGAAGCTACGCTACCCGGGTCATAGTGTCAAGGCGCAAGCGGCGCCGCGCGCGATGACCCGCGATCCCGCCCGTGGGGCGGAACGCGGTGGGGCGGCTGATGGAGCGCGCCGTGTGATTCTCCCGGCGGGTTGGTGGTTACCGTCGCCGGCGGACGTGGTCCGGCGTACACCGGAACCGAGGTGAGATGCGGTCAAGACGGTCGGCGGTACGAGCTGGCATGGCCGGCGATACAACGGAAGTCGCGTTTCCCGCTGAGTCGACGGGTGATCGGACCCGTGCCGATCAGCGTGCGGGACGGCGGACCGGGGCGCTTGCCGCATCCGGTCGCTCGCGATCGCGGCTCGGTTCAACCCGCCCCATTGAATCACGGCTCGCGGGCCACTAGCCGCACTTGTCGGCCGACGGGCAGAGGCGTCGGAGCGTGCACGCGGCACAGTCCGGCTTTCGCGCCGTGCACACGCGTCGGCCGTGCCAGATGAGCGCATGTCCTACATACGTCCACGCATCACACGGGAGCACGTGCATCAAGTCCTGCTCGATTCTCACGGCATCTTTGCTGTCCCTTGCGGTCCATGTCAGCGCGAGCCGCACCGCAAGGCGGCCGACGTGTGTATCCACGACGACGCCGACGTTTTGGCCGAACCAGGTACCGAGCACGACGTTCGCGGTCTTGCGGGCCACGCCGGGTAGCGATGTCAGGCCGTCCATCGTGTCCGGCACGGCGCCGTCGAAGTCGTCGACCATACGGCGGCACGCGTTCTTGATGTTCTTTGCCTTTTGCCGGAAGAAGCCGGTGGCGTGGACGATGTCCTCGAGCACGTCGAGCGGCGCCGCCGCGATGGCTTCGGCGGTACGGAATCGCCGAAATAACACCGGTGTCACTTTGTTTACGATCTCGTCGGTGGATTGGGCGGAGAGGATCGTGGCGATCAAGAGTTCGAGTGGCGTGCCGTGCGTGAGGGCGCAGTCCGCATTCGGATAGAGCTCGCGCAGCCTGGCGATGATCCTGACGGCGCGGCGTTTCCGCGCGGGCGGCGTTTCGGCGGTCTGCCGGGATCGCCGGCGCTCGCCCTTGACGGTCTTGGTCTGATCGGCAGTCAACGAAGTGACCCTTCCCATTTGCGCTACGCCGCATCGTGCCGCGCGCGCTCTCGGAACCAGAGCTCAGCAGGAGCTTCGCCCTCCCTGTTCGGGTTCGTGCGCGGCTTGTCGCACACGCCCTCACGGCCAGCCCGCGACGCGGTCACGATGACTAGGCCGCTCCACCGCCCCACCGCACATGGCCATTCTCGAAGACCTCCCGCTTCCAGATCGGGACGTCGCGTTTGAGCGTGTCGATGAGCCACCGGCACGCGTCGAACGCGTCGGCGCGATGGGGGCACGCGACCGCGATGACGACCGACGCCTCACCGGGGGGAACGGCGCCGATGCGATGCACGACAACCAGGCGCCCGACTGGCCAACGTCGCGCCGCGTCGTCCGCGAGACGCTTGAGCTCCGACAGCGCCATGCCCGCGTACGCCTCGTATTCGAGCCGGACAAGCGGGCCGTGGTGCTCATCCACGTCCCGGCGGGTGGCGCCCTCGAACGTACAAACGCCGCCAAGCGTCGGGTCGCCGGTGACGGCGGACCGCACGTGGTCGACGGGAATCGGCCCCGCCAGAAGCTCGACCCACACGCCATCCGCCCGGTGTGCCCGACGCGCGGACGGCGCCGAGCCGCCCGAGACCGGCGGGATGACGGCCACCTCATCACCGCCGCTCAGCGCGGTGTCATCTTTCGCAAAGACCTCGTTTACGGCGAAGCGCACCGCGGCTAGGCGCCCGCGCAGACCGTCGAAGCGGGCCTCGAGCGCGTCGCGGAGTTGCCGTACGGTCGATCCTGCCGCGAGCTCCAGCACGGCTCGCTCCGCGCCCGCGAGGTCGCGCGACGGCCCGAGAAACACGACGTGAACGGTCATCGCGACCCCCGTAGGCGTGCCGCGGGCGACTGTGCCCGGCGCGGCGCGCGGCATGTCACAGTCGCCGTTCGCGCCCAGGTCATGTTACTTTCACCGACATTTCCATGCCGTTGCCGATCGGCACGTGCGTGGAGAAGAAGTCGTCGCGGTCCCGGACCCAGCACACGAACTCGGCGAGCTGGTCGGCGTGGGTGACCGTGTTGTCCGTGAGGACGACGCCGCGGTCGCGCAACTTGCCGGCGAGCGACGTGACGTACTCGATGCAGTGCGCCTTGTCGGCGTCGTTGAGCACAAGGTCGATCGGGGCGGCGACGTCACGCAACACGTCGAGCGCCGTGCCGGTGCGGCATTCGACATAGCCGTCGAGGCCGGCGTCGGCGACGTTCCCGCGCGCAGCGTCGGTCTTGCGCTTATCGTGGTCGATCGTGACGAGCCGGCCGGGCGCGCCGTCGGAGCCTTGCTCGGCGAGCGCCGACGCGATCCACAACGCGCTGTAGCCGTAGCTCGTGCCGATCTCCACGACGCGCGTGGCGCGGGTCGCCAGGACCATCGCGTGAACGAACGCGGCGGCGTCGCGAGGCAGCGCATGGGCGTCTTCGACTGTCGTCATGAAGTGTTCGAGGCGTTGAATGGCTGCGGCAATCCGGTCGCTCATACGTCGTGGTCCATGTGCGGGGCGGCGCCGGTCGCAGGTGGTTGTATCGGCTGTCGGTGCAATTCTCGAAGTTGTGCCTTACCTAGGGCCCGGCGGACCTGCGCGATGAGCCCCGCGTGTATCACCTCGCGGTGGATGCAGTGCGCGACGGCGCCGCGTCTGTCCCGGTAGTGCGGATGTGGCGTGTGGCCGTCCGCAGCGTAGGCGGGCTGAGCCAGGCCATCGTCTGTCATGGCCCGGACACGTTCGCAGGTAGTGACGTGTGTTGCATCCATCGTGTTCAGCACGGTCTCCACCGCGGGATACGCGTGCACGGTCGCTGACGGTATCGATGCCGAGTCGCGAAAGTGCGCGACGTAGGCATCCTCAAGCACGCCGACGCCAAAGCACCGCAGGTGCACCAGGTCATGCTGCATCACGGCCAGGTGACCACAAACCCACAACACGTGCGCCATCCCCGGACCGGGCTGGAACGTCCATTCGTCTCCCGCGAAGTCGGCGATGAGCCGCCATGTTCTGTCACGGGCGAGCGTGAGCTCCCTAACCAGCGTCTCCGCGACCGCCATCGGGCCCTCCCCGCCCCTCCGTTACGTGCCCCGCCGCGCCGCCCGCGTAACGCCCCGCGCACGAACCGGGACACCGCACGCGGCAAGCCAAGGCGCGCCCGCGTGATGACGTCGGCGTGTGCCTACCGCAGGAACGGCTTGCCGAGCAGTCGCCGGATCGTCGCGAGCTGCCCCGCGTGAAACGCCTCGTGTCGTACGCTATGTGACACCGCGCCGAGCTTGTCACGATAGTGCGGATGCGGTGTTTTTCCATCGGGGCCGAACGCGGGCTCGGCCAGCAGGTCGTCGGTCATGGCGGCGACGGCCGCGCAGGTCTTTGCGTGCGTGTCGGCCATGGTCGCGAGGATCGCATCGACGGCAGGATACGCGTACTCCGTCGCCGACCGGATCGGGGCGCCGTGCGGAAAGTGGCGGCAATACGCGTCGTCCAAGACGCCGCGTCCGAGGCAGCGCACGTGGATCAGGTTGTGCTGGCCCGTGGCGAGGTGACCGCAGAGCCAGAGCGCATGGGCCATACCCGGGCGTGGTTGGAACGCCCAATCATCTCCCGTGAGGTCGGCGATGATGTTGAGCGTCCAATCACGCGTGTCGTTGAGCTGGGTCACGAGCAGGTCTGCCGCAGTCATGTCGATTCCCGCGTCATTCGATGGATAGCGTCGGGGTCTGCTCCTCGCGCATGCTCTGCATGCTGACCTGGCCCGCGACGTTGCTCACTACGGTGTCGATCGCGCGGCGGACGTAGTCGTCCGCGTCGTCGAAGATTCGATCGACCGCACCACCGTCCGTATGGATCCGCACGGCGACGTTGAGCGGGATCTCGCCCATGAACGGGACGCCGAGCGACTCGGCGGCGCGGGCGGCACCGCCATGGGCGAAGAGCTCATCGCGGTGGCCACACGACGGACAGAGATAGTAGCTCATGTTCTCGATCATCCCAAGGCAGCCGACGTTGAGCTGCTGGTACATGCGTACCGCCCGCCGGGCGTCCATGAGGGCGACCTCCTGCGGCGTGCACACGATGAGGGAGCCCGTCATCGGGATCGACTGCGCGAGCGTGAGCGGGACGTCACCGGTGCCGGGGGGCAGGTCGACGACGAGGTAGTCGAGCTCGCCCCAGGTGACCTGCTCCAGGAATTGTTTGATGACGCCGTGGACCATCGGCCCGCGCCAGATGAGCGCCTTGTCGGTGTCGACCATAAAGCCGATGCTCATGACGCGTATGCCGCCCGCGTCGATCGGCACGAGAACGCCGTCTTTGACGGCCGGTGTGGCGCCGTCGACACCCATCATCGTGGGTATGCTGGGGCCATAGACATCGGCGTCCATGAGCCCCACGGTGGCGCCCGCGCGATGGAGTCCGGTGGCCAGGAGCACGGCTACGGTGCTTTTTCCGACGCCGCCCTTGCCCGCGCCGACGGCGACGATGTTCTTGACGCCAGGTAGCTGTGTCGGTGCGTTGCGCGTGGAGCGGACCTCCGCGCTCCATTCAAGATGAACATGCTCGACGCCTGGCAACTGTGTGAGGGCGTGCGTGACGTCGGTTGCGATCTTTTCTTTGAGGGGGCACGCGGGCGTCGTCAGCACGACATGCACGCGGACGCTCGTGCCGTCGATCGCGACGTCCTTGATCATGTCCAGGCTCACGAGGTCCTTGTGGAGCTCGGGATCCTGCACCGTGGCGAGCCGCTCCATCACGTGCTCACGGGTTACAACAGCCATAACTTGTGCGCTCCCGGTGTACCGCATCTGTGCCGCGGCCACCCATGGTTCGTCGAGCGGACGGCGCACCACCGCCGCATCGTGGACATAGCGATCGGCCCAGCGGGCTCGTCGGGCCCCCCGCCCGCTCCAGGCGGGCGCCGCACCGGATTCGACCCGCCGCGGGACGAGTCCCTGGCACGCGGCGACACTACGCGGCGCCGCACGCGCGAATATAGCACCAGATCAGTGATGTATCCAGGGCATCGCGTGGTCTCGTGCGAGGGTGCGGCACCGCATGCAACGGCGCCGAGGCGAAACCGCGGCGGTCAGGCGGGACATGCGGCCGGCCTCGGTGCGACGTACGCCCCCGCGCAAGGCTGCCCCGGCGACGGTTCGGGGTGTGCGTGGCGATGGCGCCGGGAATGCGGCGGAGAAACCGCCACGGCCGCGCCGTCGTTTCGTGGACCGGGCCGGCATTGGCCTCTAGCCACCGCCCTGCGGCGACGCATCCCCGATGGCATGTCGCGCTGTGGGGTGCAGGGTTCCGCAGACCGGTTGGACGAACCGGGGCCGACGCGGCAGCGTCTGTCACAACCACGGCGCGACGCGCGCGGACCGCAATGCCTGTTCCGGGCCGCGTGTGTCGGGTAGCATAGTGGCGGCGGGTATGTTTTCCGCGGCGGCGTGTGGAGGCGTGTTGCGCGGGGGTGGCGTGTGGGGGTGTGCTGCGCGGCGCCGGTGGTAGCGCCGCAGCGGAACGCGGGCGGTCGGGGTGAGACCCGGTACAGGAGCGACATAACATGATCGTCATGACAATGACACAACAGCATGCAGGTAGCGTGAGTTCGGACGTGCGTTCGCGCGTCTCCGCCGGCGGGGTTGCGCCGCGAGCGGTCGGATGGTGCGGGCGGTGCACGGCGGCGGGCGCCGCGATCATTCTTGCCGTCGCGACGCCCCCTGCGCGGGCGGTATCACCGGAGGAATTGGTCGAAAAGCTCAGCAAGCGCTACCAGGCGCTGAGGTCGATCTACACCGTCACGACGACGGTGACGACGCCGGCGGGGGCCGGCCGACCCACGACCGTAACGCGCAAGTTGTGGCTCAAGCGCGACGGCGACGTCGTAAAAACGCGGATCGTGAGCCGATCGGCCGGCAAGGGCGGCGGTGGACGTACGTCGGGCGGGTCGGGCCGCGTCGCGATCAGCGATGGACACACGAGCTGGCGTGAGATCCGGGTTCAGGGTCGTACGATGGTCTTCAAGTCGCCGGCGGTCGTGAAGGACCCGCTGGATGATCTCGGGAAACGACTCGCTCATGGCCGCGGCAAGGTTCTCAAGCGAGAAACCATCGCCGGGGAGGCGTGCGTCTTGCTGGAGATCACGTTCGGTCAAAAGCGGCGTACGAGAAAAGAGACGTACTGGCTGAGCGAGCGGTACGGCGTCGTGATGAAAAGCCTGCGCGTGTTGCCCGACGGTTCGACGAGCGAGACGACGACGTCCCAACTAACGGTGAACCAGCCGATCGCCGACGCGCAATTCACGTACGCGATTCCGGACGGCGCGACGGTGGTGGATACCGCGACGATCGGCGGTCGGTCCGCCGCCCCGCGTTCCGCGCCGCCCGCCAAGACACCGTAAGCACCTGCCGTCCGGCCACACCATGCGCGTCCAGGGACCGATCCGAGCCAGCCGCCGCGTGACGTGGCGTCGCGTCGGATTGCTGCTGGTGTTGCTGGCGGTGACGCTCGCGATGGGTGGGTTGGTGGTGGCCCATCGCCATGCGAACGCACTGATCGCCCGGCTGATCATTCATCCGCTGCCTCGCGCCCGGCAGATTGCGGCGACGGCCACGCGTCGCTGCGCCGATGCGGTGCTTCAAGTGTTCCGGGGCGTGGCCCGCGGTATGAGCGAATCGTCCGCGGTGGCGGCGTCGGCGGATGCGGCGATGCCGAAGTGGATCGACGGCGTCTACGTGTATGACGGAGCCCGGCTGGTCGCGGTACGTCCGCCGTCGCGTACCGCGGACGCGCTTCGCGCGGTGCTGGCGGCCCGGGTCACGACCGGGACGTTCGATGCGGCCGATCCCGACCGGTTCGATCATGTCGAGATGCTCTACGGCGACATCGATGGCAAGCCCGTCGTATTGCCGTGTGTGCTGACGCGACGGACGGACGGCGCGCCCGTGTGGGTGCTCGGTCGGATCCGGCTGGATCTCTTGCGCGAGATTCTCGTGGAACCGTTGATCTCGCCGGCGGATGGGCTGGAGCTCGTGCCGCGCGGCGAAACCTCCGCGGCGTGGTCGCAGCCGATGTACGCGGCGATGCAGCACTGGCAGCTTCAGCCCACGGCGGCGTACGAGCATGAGCAACGGCGGATCGTGCTGTGGCAGATGCTGCTTTACACGGGGCTGACCGCGCTCTCGCTGCTTACGCTGCTTGCGGCGATGTGGTTCCTCGCGCGGGTCGTGCGCCGCGAGCTGGCGCTGTCGGCGATGAAGAGCAGTTTCGTGGCGGACGTCTCGCACGAACTCAAGACACCGCTCGCGCTGATCCGCCTGTTCGGCGAGACGCTCCATTCCGGGCGTGTGACGTCACCGGACAAGCAGCGGGAGTACTATGCGATCATCACGCGAGAGAGCACGCGTCTGACGAATCTCATCAACAACATCCTCGATTTCTCGAAGATCGACGCCGGACGCAAGGAGTACACGTTCGCGCCGGTGGATGTGTCGGAGGTCGTGCGGGAGACATATGAGGCATACCGCTATGAGCTCGACGACAAGGGATTCGAACACTGTTTGCGGCTGAACAACAAGACGCGGCACATCATGGCGGACCGGGACGCGATCGCCCAGGCGCTCGTGAATCTTGTGAGCAACGCCCTCAAGTACGCCGGCGAGGAGCGGTTCCTGGAGATCGAGTTGACCGACGACACGCGGCGGGGGCAAGACGGGGTTCTGATCGCCGTACGCGATCGCGGCATCGGCATCCGCCCGGAAGACCGGGCGCACGTGTTCGACGGGTTCTACCGCGCCGCCGATCAGCAGGTGCGGCGGAAGCGCGGGGCGGGTCTCGGTCTGTCCCTCGTGAAACATATCGCGGATGCGCATTCCGGCGCGGTGGATGTCGAGTCGCGACTGGTCAAAGGCAGCACGTTTAGGATATTCTTGCCGAAGGAGCCGCCGGGTATCGAGGAAACCGGAACGGTGCTGTATTGACGGCGTGTCCGTTTGCGCGTTGCCACGCATGCTTGACGCGTCCGCATCGGGGAACCGCGTGCGGGTGTGGATTCCGTGGCCGGCTGAAGAGCGGGAACCGTGGACGCGGCACCGGGCTCGAACCGGTGAACCTGCGCGGTGAACACCCGTAGCGCGCGTGCCTCAAGCCGCTTAGCGGTACGGCGCAAGTTCACGTGTCGCGCAGGCTTGCATCCTGCACGGGCTGCGGTGATGGCGCGGCGAAGACGCATGCGCTACTGGTTTGTCACGATGTGGCGCAGTACTGTTAGGTGTTGTCGACGACACGGGAGGCGTGACATATGGCAAGAATACTCGTGGCCGAAGATGAACCGGATATGGTGATGGGCCTTCGCGACAACCTGCAGTTCGACGGGCATGAGGTTATCGAGGCGGTCGATGGCGAGGCGGCGCTGCAGGCGGCGCTCCACGATCGCCCGGACCTGATCCTGCTCGACGTCATGATGCCGAAGCTGGACGGGCTTGCCGTATGCCGGCGCGTCCGCGAGGCGGGGGTGCGCGTCCCGATTCTGATGCTGACGGCGAGGAGCCAGGAGATCGACGTCATCCGGGGGCTCGAAGCCGGCGCGGACGACTATGTCGCCAAGCCGTTCAGCGTGCGCGAGTTGCTGGCGCGGATCAAGGCGGCGCTGCGGCGTACCGGGGCGACGGGCGTGTCGAAGGTGATCCGGGTCGGCGAGTCGACGGTGGATCTGGTGACCGGCAAGGTCGAGCGCGGCGACACGGTGTGCTCGCTCGGGCATTTCGAGGCGGAGATCCTCAAGATGCTCGTGGAGCGAGCGGAACAGCCGGTCGAGCGTAACGAGATCCTTGAGGCGATTTGGGGGCTGTCGGGATTCCCCGCGAATCGAACCGTCGACAACCACATCGTGAGCCTTCGGCGGAAGATCGAGCCCGACCCGAAGCACCCCCGGCACCTCGTGACGGTCCACAGCATCGGGTACAAGTTCGTACCGTAGCGGCCCACGTTCGCGCCTTGGCGGTACGGGTTGCGCGACAGCGTCGCCGCCTCCTGCTCCGGGTACCGGCTGCACCTCAGCGCGTGCGGCACCGCCTCGTGTGGCGCCGCCGCCGGGCTGGACCCGCGACCGCGGGCGCCGCGATACGGCGCGTCCGGGCGACGTTCGGACCCCACGAAGTATTACACGTTTTGC
>JBHHVO010000056.1:0-12650 GCA_046754365.1 Phycisphaerae bacterium
GGCCGATGTAGTGGCCGACGATGTCGTTGGTGAAGATGCTGCCGATGCAGAGGAACTGGGAGTCGAGCGAGGACATGATGGCGGCGAGGATGCCTGCGGTGAGGAGGCCGCCGAGTACCGGGCTTGTGAGTTTTTTGAGCATGACGGCGAGCACGGCGTTTGGGTTTGTGAATCCGGGTGGGATGACGGTGTGGCCTTGGAGCGCGGCGGATGTCGCCCAGACGCCGACGAGCACGCAGGGGACCCATACGATCATGATGAGCACCGGGTGGGCGATGATGGAGAGTCGGAAGGATCGCGCGGATCTGGCGGTGAGCCAGTGTTGGAAGAGGTGCGGGAACATGCCGACGCTGAGCGGGATGAACATGTAGGTGAGGAAGTGGAGGTGGCCGATGCCGTGGGGGCGGCGTGGTGCGCGGGGTTCGGGGCCGCGGTGCTGCTTGGGCGCGGCTTGCCAATCGGCCAGTTTTCGTTGGTATGCGGCGGTGTCGTCGTGAAAGCGTGTGAGCGTGTCGTCGGGTCGTACGGTTCTGCGGAGCTTGTCGGGGTTGAGGCGATACACGGCGGCGGTGGCGGCTTTGACGCCGCCGAGCCGGTCGGCGATGACGGTGAAGGTTACGATGCCGAGGATGATGAACACGATGGTTTGGAATGCGTTGGCCCATGCGGTGCCGCGGACGCCGCCGAAGAAGACGTAGACGAGGACGACCATGCAGATGACGGCGGAGCCGAGCGAGAACGGGATGGATCCCGGCGCGACGGCTGTCGGGCCGGCGCCGTGTCCGGGGAACATGCCGGGGAGCGCGCCGGCGGTGGCCTTCTCGATGGTGACGCCGGCGGCCATGACACCGATGAGGAGGTAGGGAATGATGAGTCCGACGAGTACGGGGAAGAGGACGATGCCGAGCTTGTCGGACTCGAAGCGGTCTCTGAAGAACTGGATCTGGGTCGTGTAGCCGAAGCGTTTTCCATAGGACCAGAGCTTGATGCCGACGAGGAAGAAGCAGGCGGAATGGACGATGCCGGACCAGGAGGCCATGAGGCCGTAGACGCCGATGCCGGCCTTGAATGCCTCTCCGGTGGAACCGACGAGCGCGAACGCGGTCATGGTTGTGCCGAAGAGGGACATGAGGAGCAGGAACGGACCGATGCCGCGCGACGCGAGGAAGTAGTCGGCGGCGGTGCCCTTGAAGACGCGGCTGCTGAGTGCGCCGAGGGCGAGCAGGAGGGCGAGGTAGATGAGGATGATGATGAGTGGGGTCATGCGTGTGGTGCGTCCGTGGTGGGGTTTGGGGTTGTGGGTGATGGGTGCCGCGCGGTTCCGTTGGCCGTCGGAGCGGTGTCGGGTTCGGTGTCGTCGACGGCTTGGGGCCAGCAGTATTTGATCGCGAGGGCCCAGAGACCGGCGGCGAGGAGCGATATGAGTGCGTGGTAGGCGAGTCCGATCGGGATGAAGCCGAAGACGAACGGCGTGGCGGTGTCCCACCACCAGAAGTCATGGTGGAGGACGGCGAGGAGGATGATGAGGGTGTAGATGAGGTTTTTCATGGGGGGCGTTCTACCGGCGGTTCCAGCGGGCTCATGCACCGGTTAAGAACCGGTGCTACACACACCCGGTGCCACACGCAGAGACCGGCTGAAAGCCGGTGCCACATACAAACACAGACTCAGACCGGCTGGTAGCCGGTGCGACATACAGACCCGGTGCCACACACAGAGACCGGCTGGAAGCCGGTGCGACACACAGACCCGGTGCGACACGCTAGGGTGGGTCGGGGCCCGTCAAGAGGGGCACCGGGTCGGGTAGGGTACAGTATTTCGCGAGGTCGTTGAAGATTGGCTCGACTTCGTCGGTGAAGAGGTCGCCGATGAGGAGTCGGACGAGCGAATCGACGTGCTCGGGGTGGTCGCGGAGGAAGCGTCCGAAGCTGAGCTTCCGGTGGTAGAACGCGTGGACGAGTTTGCCCATGCGGTGCATGCCGGCGACGAGGTCTGGCCCGAACGTGCCGAGGCGGTCGGCGGAGACGTCGCCGTGTTCGAGGGCGGCGTGGATCGCGTCCGCGGCGAGTTCGCCGCTTTTGAGGGCCATGAGGACGCCGGAGGAGTAGATCGGATCGAGGAATCCGAACGCGTCGCCGATGAGGACCCATCCATCGCCGGCGATTCGGTCGGCGCGGTAGGAGAGGTCGCTGGTGACGTAGGGTCCGGCGACGCGTGTGGCGGCGGCGAGGCGCTCGCTGACGGCGGGGCACATGGCGATCTCTTCGGTGAGCGTGGCACCGGGGTCGTCGCCGCGGCCATGAAAGAGGTAGAGCGGGTCGGCGACGACACCGACACTGACGACGTCGTTGTGGAGGGGGATATACCAGAACCAGCCGTTGCGGTCGTGCGTGTGGAGGACGAGCGTCGCGCCCTCGTCTCGTCCGGTGGTGCGCGTGCCGCCGCTGTAGTGTGCGTAGATCGCGGCCTTTTTGAGGTCGGGGTCGGGTCGGAGGATGTTCAACTGTCTGGCGAGGAGCGCGGCCTGTCCGGTGGCGTCGACGACGACGCGCGCGGTGATGCGGGTTGGGGTGTTTTGCGGTCCGGCCTGGTTGTGGAGTTCGACGCCGACGGCCCGGCCGTGTTGGAAGGCGACGGCGGCGACGCGTGCGCCGTGTCGGACTTCGACGCCGTGATCGCGTGCGTTGTCGATAAGGATTTTGTCGAACTCGTCGCGTCGGACCTGCCAGGTGATGGACCACTCGTTCGGGTCGCGGTCGGTGAAGTAATAGGGTAGGGATTCCTTGCCGGACGCGGAGACGAACTGGACGCTTTGTTTTCTGACAAAGGGCGAGCGTTTGAGTGTGTCGAGGACGCCGAGGCGTTTGAAGGTCCAATAGGTCTGGGGCATGAGGGATTCGCCGATGTGGAATCTCGGGAAGTCGGCGCGTTCGAGGAGGAGCGTATTCCGGCCGTGGTCGGCGAGGATGGTGGCGGCGGTGGCGCCGGCGGGCCCGCCGCCGATGACGATGCAATCGTATGGGTGGTTCCCGATGGTGTTGTCCGGAGTGGGGGTGGCCCAGCGAGACGTCTGGGTGGTACGTATGCGGCGGCGAAAGGTTCGACGCGCGAAGCGGTGGGAGGGGCGGGGGCGGCCCGCCCAACGGGGTTACGCGGTTGCATCGGTTACGACCTCGAGGAGTTCGATCGCCGGGCGATCGGCGCAGTGGATGATACCGATGCGGCCATAGACGGCGCGCGGGGGCTCGTCGTCCGGCGTGGCGGTGAGGAGCGGCGCGGCGAAGGGGTGGTCGGGCGGGACGCGGAGGAACGCGAGGGGCTCGATGCGTCTGAGGACGTTGTGTCGGATGAGGATGTCACCGAGTGGCACGCGGGCGTCGAGGATTTCGGCGCGGGGTTCGGGCGGCGTGCTGGTGAGGTCGATGCGGACGATGCCGAACTCGACGGGTCGTGCGGCGCCGGTGGGTGTGAGTGTGATCATGCGCCGGTAGTTGCGGCGATCGGTGTTGTGCGCGATGACGCGGAGCTGCACGGGCCGGCCGTGGTATCGCGCGAGGGTGGTGGTCATGTGGTCGTGGTGGGCGAGGAGTTGTCGGAACGTGTCGGGGAGGTCGGCTTCGGACACGTGCGGACACGGTGGCGGTGGTGCGGGGGTTGGGGTGTGTTGCGCAGCGGGTGGGAGGGGCTGTGTGGACGGGTGTTGACCGGCCGGATGCCGGTCCCACATGGGGGACGGGTTTTGACCGGCAGGATGCCGGTCCCACACTGGATGCCGGTTCGACGTCGGATCGGGGTCCTGACCCGCAGGATGCCGGTTCCACACTGGATGTTGGTCCCGGATTGGATGCCGGTGCCCGGGCGACGGGTTGGCGTGTTCCGGCGCGGCGCCATGGAAGAAGCCGTCGCAGAGGTGTGCGAGGACCCGGCGTGCGCGGTCGTTGTCTTGTGCGGTGTGGTGGTGCATCACGTGTACCGAACGCCGCGGAACCGCGGCTCGAAGAACTCCGGTAGCAGGGCATCGACGCGGAGCAGGCCCCGGCGTGTCAGGTGGATGTCCCGGTGTTGGACGGTGGCGAATCCGCCGTCGACGAGGTGTTGGATGGGTTCGGCGAACTCGTCGGTGAGGTCGACGCGGAACTTGTCGCGGAAGTGGGCGGCGCTGAGGGTACCGGTTTTGAGGAGGAGGATGGTCTCGCGGATGAGGCGTTGCCGGGCGGACATGCTGAGGGCGCGTCCGAGCGGCAAGTCGCCGCGTGCGATGGTTTGTACGTAGTCGTCCCATCCGTCGACGTTTTGGAAGTGGACGCCGGCGAGGTGGGAGAAGGACGCGACGCCGGTGCCGATCATGTCGGCGCCGTGCCAGAGGGCGTCTCGGTAGATGAACGTGCCGTGCGGCGCGGGTTTGTCGGCGGGTGTGGTGGGGTTGTCGGGTCGTGTGCGGGCGTTTTTGACGAGGGTGTAGGCGCCGGACGTTTGGTATCCGGCGGCTTCGAAGCGGTTGATGGCGTGATCGACCCAGCGTCGCTTGGTGTCCCAATCGGCGACGGGCGCCGGGGTTCCGGTGGCGGCGGCGTGTCTGGACAGGACGGTGTTGTGGGGGAGCTCCATCTGGTAGATGGTGACGCTGTCGGGGTCGAGTTCGACGGCGCGGTCGAGGGTTTGATTCCATTTGTCATCGGTCTCGCCGACCATGCCGGCGATGAGGTCGATGTTGATCTGGTCGAAGTCGACTTCGCGGGCCCAGTTGTAGGCGCGGAAGATTTCGGGTGATTTGTGTGCGCGTCCGTTGACCTGGAGGATGTCGTCGTCGAAGTGTTCGACGCCGAGGCTGAGTCTTGTGACGCCGATCGCTTTGATCGCGGCGAGCTTGCGCTTGCGGAGCGTGCCGGGCTCACATTCGAACGTGACTTCGCGGGCGGTGTCCCAGGACCAGTGTTTTCGGATTCGGTCGATGAGGCGGTTGAGCTGGTCGATGCTCAGGAACGAGGGCGTGCCGCCGCCGAAGTAGACGAAGTCGAACTGTCGGCCCGTGAGGGCGCGTTTTTGCGCGTAGAGCGCGACCTCGTGGGCCAATGCGTCGGTGTAGGTGTCGACGTCGGCGGCGTTTTTGTCGGTGTAGACGCGGTAGTAGCAGAACTTGCAGCGTTTTCTGCAAAACGGGATGTGCATGTAGAGGCCGAGTGGTGGCGGGTCGGGGGTGTCGGTGTTTTGGGGTGGTCGGTCTAGTGCGCTGACGGCGTCCGGGACGCTTTCGGGGGACCATGCGGAGAACGGCGGGTAGTTGGCGACGAAGTAGCTGCCGACGGAGGTGGTGTCGTTGTTGGCGGCGATATCGAGTTCCATCGTGGCCCCCTGTGGCAATCGGTTCTTGATGCGGCGATCGATAGCTCGGCGCGTGGTCGGCGGCGCGGATCGCGCTTACAGGGCCAGTATAGCGGATCGTGTTGTTCACGTCTTTGTAACACGCAGCGGTGTGGATCGCCGGGTTGGCGCGTGCGCGGTGGTCGGCGTGTCGCGTGTGGTGCGCCGGACGTTGGTGCGCCGCGGTTGCGTTGTTGAGCGGCGTGTCAGAATGGTTGGACTACGATGGCCTTCGGGGACGTCGGGCATCGAAGCTGGCACACGCCGCACCCGACGCAGCCGTGGGGGTGTACGCGTGGTGGTCCGGGGTCGCGGATCGCGATCGCGGTGTCGCCGATCGGGCACACATCGACGCACACCGTGCAGGCGTCGCCGTCGGTTCGGACGCAGATGCTCGGGTAGACCTCGGCGAGCCCGATGCGGATGTCCCGCGGGTTTGTGACGGGGGTGAGGGCGCCGCTCGGGCAGACGTGTGTGCACAAGAGCCCGTCGCATACGACGCATGCGGCGAGGTCGGCGTCGATGGCTGGCGTGCCGGCTGCGTCGCCGGACGCACGGGGGAGCGGGAAGATCGCGTCGGCGGGGCATGCGTCGACGCACTTGCCGCATCGGTAACACGTTTCCAGGAGGGCGGATTCGGCGATGGCGCCCGGCGGTCGGAGCGGCGGCGTGGTCACCGGGAGCGGGAGTCGGCGGTCGATGTAATCGGCGATGGGATTGACCATGCGCGCGACGGCCTCGCGGAAGAACGCGCGTCGCGGCGAGCCGGTGGTGTCGTCGATCGTGCCCACGTGTATCGCTCGTCCGTGGCCGTGTCGCCGGCGTTGCGGCGGTGGCCGCGGGTGCGCCAGCATAGCCGATGTCGGTGGAGGGCGTAAGCGCGGCGGCGCGGGTGGCGGTTGGTGGTGGGCGGGCGCGGCGCGGGTGGTGGTTGAGGTTGTGGGGCGGGCGCGGGATCGGGCAGGTTGCGGCCGGGCGTGGGTCGTCGATAATAGGTGTGCGTGCGCCGGCGGTTTCGATGGTGGGCGCCGCGGGGGCCGCGCATACCATGACGTCCACGGCCAGCCACGACGATCGCTTCGGGGCGTTGCGGGAGCACTTCCGCGATTATGTCCGCGCTCGGGGGATCCGGTATACGCAGCAGCGGGCGATGAACCTGGACGCGGCGCTGGAGCTCGGGACGCATTTCGAGGCGGAGCAGGTGCTTTACCTGCTGCGTGAGCAAGGTCATGCGGTGGGTAAGGCGACGGTGTATCGGACGTTGCCGTTGCTGGTGGCGTGCGGGATTCTGAAGCAGGTTCGGTTCGATGTGAAGCAGGCGCACTATGAGCGCGTGTTCGGCGAGCCGCCGCACGACCATATGGTTTGTCGCCGTTGCGGGCGGATCATCGAATTCGACGCGGATGAGGTGGTGGCGTTGCGTAGGCGGATCGCGCGGCGTCACCACTTTCACGTTACGGGTCACCGGTTCCAACTCTCGGGGCTTTGCTGGGAGTGCTCGGTCGCGTGTCCGGTGGTCAGCGCGCCGCTCCCGGACGCGGGGTCGCGTCGGGGTTGACGGCGACGATCGGCATGGGGGGATTGTGGCCGGGGATGCGCACCGGGGTGGTATGTCGGGCGCCGGGTCGGTCGGTATGCGGCGGGCGGAGGCGGAGACTATGGCGGTCACGATTCATCGACACGGCGACGAAGGGGTGCTGCGCGACCGGTGCGTGGCGGTGATCGGGTATGGCAACCAGGGCCGGGCGCATGCGCTCAACCTGCGGGACTCGGGCGTTGCGGTGGTGGTGGGTCAGCGTTCGGGCGGGAGTCGGGATCGGGCGGTGTCCGATGGTTTTGACGTGCGGTCCGTGGCGGATGCGGCGGGCGCCGGGGATGTCATCGTGGTGACACTTCCCGACGAGTCGGCGGCGGACATCTACCGCGAGCACGTCGCGCCGGTGCTGGCCGCAGCGCCGGGGCGCGCGGGCCGTGGTGCGTCGGGTCGGCCGACGCGCACGCTGGGGTTCGTGCATGGTTTCAACATCCGTTACGGGTTCATCGAACCGCCGGCGGGGGTGGACGTGGTGATGGTGGCGCCGAAGGGTCCGGGGACGTTGCTTCGGTCTTTGTATGTGGCGGGTAAGGGTTTGCCCGCGCTGATGGCGATCCACCGTGACGTTTCGGGGTGTGCGTGTGCGACGGCGCTGGCGTGGGCGTCGGCGATCGGGTCGACGCGTGCGGGGGTTGTGGAGACGACGTTCGCGTCGGAGACGGAGACGGATCTTTTCGGCGAGCAGGTGGTGCTTTGCGGCGGGGTGACGGCGCTGACGAAGGCGGCGTTTGAGACGCTCGTGGACGCGGGGTATGCGCCGGAGTTTGCGTATCTGGAATGCGTGCACGAGCTCAAGCAGATCGTCGATCTCATGTATGCGCGTGGCCTTAGCGGGATGCGCGATCGCATCTCGAACACGGCGGAATACGGGGATCTGACGCGCGGACCGCGGATCATCACGGAGCGGGTACGGCGGGAAATGAAACGGATCCTCGACGACATCCGGAGCGGGGCGTTTGCGCGGGAATGGATCGCGGAATACCGCGCGGGTGGGCGGCGGTTCCGTGCGCTGCACGACGCGGACGTGGACTCGGCGTACGAGCGTGCCGGCGACGCGGTCCGCGGGCTCATGCCGTGGTTGACGGAGGGGTAGGGACATGTGTTTGCGTCGTGTCAGGTGGGGCATCGTGTCCCTCGTGTCGAGGACATGGGTCGCCAACTATTCGCGTCCCCCACGCCGAAAGCCATGGGGCACCCACACATCGTGTCCAGCATGTCCAGGACATGGGTCACCAACTATTCGCGTCCCCCACGGCTGAAGCCATGGGGCACCCAGCCATGGGGCACCCACGCCGACGTCCGGCACGGGGGCCGGACGCTACGTTGGGGACGTGGCTCGGTCAGCATGCGCCGCGTAGGAAAGTGCCGGCGGTGCGGAGGAGGATCATGAGGTCGAGCTCGAAGGACGCGTGTTTGAGGTAGTAGAGGTCGAACTGGAGCTTGCGCTTCGCGTCTTCGATGGATGCGCCGTATCGGAAGCTGATCTGGGCCCAGCCGGTGAGGCCGGGTTTGACGAGATGGCGCTCTGCGTAGAACGGGAGTTTTTCGCGGAGTTCGTCGACGATGTCGGGTCGTTCGGGGCGTGGTCCGACGACGGACATTTGCCCGAGGAGGATGTTGTAGAGCTGGGGGAGTTCGTCGAGTCGTGTCCTGCGGAGGATGCGTCCGACGCGCGTGACGCGCGGGTCGTCGGGTGACGCCCAGACGCTTTTACCGTTCTCGGCGCCGGGTCGCATGGTGCGGAACTTGTAGAGCCGAAATACGCGGCCGTTCTGGCCGACGCGTTTTTGGGCGTAGAGGACGGGTCCACCGTCATCGAGCTTGATCGCGAGGGCGATGATGGGCCAGAGCGGCGCGGTGAGGCAGAGGCCGAGGAGTGACGCGGAGAGGTCCATGAGTCGCTTGAGGGTCGCGCGGTCGTCGCAGTGGACCTTGAGGTCTGCAAAGAGAAACCAGGACGGGGTGATTTCATCGACGAGGATCTGTCCGGTCGCCTTTTCGTAGAAGGTGGCCTCGTTCGTGACGCGGAGCCCCTGTTGCAGCCAGGGGAGCATGCCGTCGCGGACGCGGGGGTCGCGCGCGGCGTGTTCCCCGACGACGACGTCGGTGACGCCCGGGCGCTGCATGCGCGCGCTGCAATCGGCGATGGTGCCGAAGTGGTAGGGGTCGGCCGATCGGTCGTCGGTCGCGGTGCCTGTGGAGACGTAGCCGATGAGGGTGTATTCACAGAGCAGGCCGCGAAGCTGGGCTTCCTCGAACGACTCGAAGAGGGACCTCGGGCCGACGACGAGCAGGCCGCGGCGGACCTTGTGTATCGCCCAGCATGCGCAGAGTCGCATCGAGACGCCGCTTGCGAGGAACATCGCCATGGCCGCGGCGGCGGCGCGGCGGCTTACGGTCGAGTACATGACGACGTAGATGATCGCGTATCCGATCACGGTGGCGGCGCCGGTCGTCAGGACCATCCGCGCGACGATCCTCGACCTACTGGTTATGGTTTCGCGTTCGTAGAGGCCGAACACGAGGCTCGCGATGATGAGGGCGAACGCGAGCACGGCGAGTGCCTGCCAGAGCGCGACGTGCGGGGTCGCGACGACGTGCAGCGGCGGGAACATCCAGTAGGCGGTGGAGAGGGCGGCGGTGAGGAAGCCGAGGTCGACGAGGAGCCACGTGGAGGTCGGGAGACCGGACACCAGCCGGCCCAAGAGACGGATTCCCCGCCCGCACATCGACGCGACCGACGGCGGCGGGGTGACGGTGCGCCCGGCGGCGAGTCGTGTGAGCGCCCGCGCGGCTACGGTCGGCGTTGGGGTGTCGGCGGTGAACTCTGGAGGCATGGCGGATCAGTCACCTACGGCTTACGGACGTAGTCCCGGTGTATGGTGACACCGGCGGGGTTGGATCACTGCGCCGGCGGCGCGGCATGCGTTTCCCCCACGGCTGAAGCCATGGGGCACCCAATTCGCGTTTCGCCGCGGCTGAAGCCATGGGGCACCCAATTCGCGTTTGTCTCACGGCTGAACGCCATGGAACACCGGCGCCGGTGTCACGTCCGCGGTGTGGACGTTTTCAACGGGCCGCCAGGCATGCATCGGTATGCGTCGGGGCTGAAGTGAGTTATCGGGTACGCTGTTGGTAAGGCTTTTGTGCGGCGGTGGTGGCATGCGGGACCGATAACGCGGAGAACGCCCGGGCGCTGGTGGCAGCCGAGGTTTTTTGAGCCAGTATCGCGGTAGCAGACCCGATATCGAACCTGCGGCGTTTCGGGGGATCGCGTGCGCGATGCCGCGCACCGCGCACGCGAGGCCAGCGCGATACCGCGCGCCGTGGGTTTGGGGTTCGCACGGGGTCGATCGTCGTGTGGCGTCGCGCATCGTCGCGGCCCCGCGCGGTTGTGCACGCGGGCGTGCCGCTGAGGGTTTGGCGGGTGCGTGGCGTCGCGGTGGGTAAGCGTAGCGCACAACGGTGTGTTGTAGCGGAGGCTTCCGGGCCGCGCGCGCGGCGATGACGATGCAGGCAGGATGCGTGCGCTACGGGTTTGCGACGACATTGCGCTGGATGGCTCCGAGGTTGCGCACGGGCGCGTGGATGGCAGAGCACGGGTGAACCGGATGAACACATTGCCGGCGGCGTGGGTGCGCGCGTGGGTATGCGCGTGGGTGCGCGCGTCGGCGTGCGCGTGGGTGTGCGCGTTGGTGTTCGTGCTCGCGGTCGGCGGGTGCGGGCGGCTGCGCCACGTGCCGGCGTGGAAGTCGGGTCCGCGCGTGACGTGGGACGACATCATCACGGGCGGTCTGGCGACGGCGGTTGCGGACGCGTTCGTGATCCTTGAGGCGGACCCGTCGCTGGGCCGGTTTCCGGTGTCGGTGGCGGTAAGTCGGATGAGCATGCAGAACGGGGACGTGCCGGAGCTCGTGCCGGCGACCCGGCGGGCGTACCTGGCGGCGACGCCGAAGAACGAGTTTCTCGCGTGGAACTCGGCGTTCGACGACTTGATGGCGGTGAGCGAGGTGTTCCCGATTGAGTCGCGTGATCTCGGTGGCGGCGACGCGACCCCTGCTCAGATTGTCGCGGCCGCTCGGGCGCTGCACGCCCCGCTCGCGTTCATCTACGGCGTGAACCTGCAGACGCCGACCGAGACGGAGATGATCGGGATTCTGTATGAAACCGCGGACGCGACGCCGATCGCGGTGGTGCACGCTCGGGCCGAGGCGCCGGACCGGGGGGACGGCCGGGCGGATTGCCGTGACGATCCGTGGCAGTGCGACGCGCGTGCGCTCGTGCGGCGGAAGTTTGTGGGGTTGACGCATAGCTGCCTGCACGAATTGATCCAGCGGGACAGGCGCGAGACGTTGGACGACAAGTCGGGTTGGCTCCCGCCGCGGCCGATGCTGCCGGTGATCTGGCCGCCGGTGGTGCCGCCCGGGCAGCGGTAGCGGTCGGTCGGGACGGCGCGGTCTCATGGCGGTTGGTGCTGCGTCGCGCGGGGATTGACGGCGCGTCGGCGCCGCGAGGGTGAAGGCGCGGCGGTAGGGGGCGTCGCTCCGGCGGCGGGAAGACCGGTCTCGCGGCTCGGATCGGTGCGGTCGCTTGCGGTCGCGGTACGGATCGGTTCGGCGCACCGGGCCGTTGATGCGTGACGGGGTACTGGTGCCGTGACGAGCAGCGCGACGAGGCGAGCGACAAGCGGCGCACCGACGGGCCCGGGGACCGGCGGCGTCGTAAGGGCGGTGCTGATCGGTTATGTGCTGTACCTGGTGTACGGCTGCCTGCTGCCGTTTGATTGGTTCTCTGGGTGGCGGGAAGACGGTTCGTATACGCTGTTCAGCGTTGCGACGAACGACTTCACGCTCGCGGACATCATCAGCAACATCTTTCTCTATGTCCCGGCGGGGTTCCTGCTGTTCACGGTGGTCCGGCGTCCGTTGTGCAGCGGGGTGTTCGCGGCGTTGTTGGCGGTCGGGGTCGCGGGGTTGCTGAGCGTCGTGATCGAGGCGGTTCAGGCGTACTCGCCATCGCGTGTATCGTCGACGATCGACGTGGTGAGCAACGTGGTCGGTGCGACGCTGGGCGCCGGTGTGGCGTGGGTGTTCGGGTACATCGTGCCGCGGTTCGTCGGGGCGGTGCTGTTCGAGCTTCGGTTCGAGCCGCAACTCGCGACGCTCAAGGCGTTCTGCGCGGTGCTGGTTGTCGCGGCGGCGGTGCCGTTCTCGTTTTCGTTCGATGTCGGGCATATCCAGCAGTCGATCCGGCGTGCGACGGTCGTGCCGTTCACCGAGTCGTTCGCGGCGTCGGATGACATACTGGGCGCGGGTGCGCCTGCGCCGTCGGACGCGCTCGGCCGGCGTGCGCTGGCGGGGTACAACCGTATGAACGCATGGTCGCGGTGGGCGGCGGAATGGGCGTCGTTTGTCGTGCTGGGTTGGCTTGCGTTCGACGTGTTCCGGCGTTCGTATGGTTTCACGCGTGGTGCGTCGGCGGCGCTGGTGGTGTGGGTCGGTGTCATGGGCGCGGTCGGGCTGAGTGTGATGCAGCTCTTCGTGGTGACGCGCGGGTTCCACGGTACGGACATCGTGATGCGGCTGGGCGGGCTGGGCGTGGGGCTGGGCGTCCGGTGGCACTACGCGTGCAGGGCGGTGCCGCTCGACGCGGCGTCACAGTGGGCGCGGTGGCGGACGGTGGCGGTTGCGGGGTG
>JBHHVO010000057.1:0-12640 GCA_046754365.1 Phycisphaerae bacterium
CATCTCGGTTTCGAAGTCATCGGAGACGACGACGACCAGTTCCCCGACGCCGGCCGAGTAGGTCCCGACCGGGGCGTCGAACGGGTTCGTGACGACACCGGTCGCCGCGCCCTCCGCGCTGAAATAGAACTCCGGCGTATCCGTGCAAGCGGCGGGCGGCAGCGTCGCGTGATAGAGATCGCCCCCCTGCGGCGTCATCGGTGATGTGAGGAACACGCTGCCGTCGTAACGGTAGTGCAGCGTCGGCGAACCCGCGACCAGCGTGTCGTTCGTGGTCGTGATGTTGACGTTAATCGTCGTGGGCACGCCCGGCGCAAGCAAGTCCGGCGCGCCGTCCGGCAGCGTCACGCTGACGCCGACGACGCCGCCGAACGTCGGCGTGACACACACGGAGAACGGTTGCGGTCCCTGCGGCACGTTGAACCCGACGACCTGCACGGACCACGACCCCACCTCGGGGTTGTCCACGACCACCTGCTCCATGTTGTTGACGTGGTCCGCCTGCGTTCGGACCGCCGGCGCGCCGGGTGAAGCAGGATCGAGCGTCCATGGAAACGCCTGCACGCCGGACGGGCTGGTCACCACGAGGTCGAGATCGTTGACGAGGGCCGGCGACACGTTGGGTGTCCCGGGCACATCGTCCCAGGCGAGCGTGATCCTCAACACGGTCGCGCCGCCGGGCACGTCGACCTGAAGCGGAACGTTACCGCCCTGCCCCACCTGGTCTTCGAGAAAACTGCCGCTGCGCATGAAGTCGATCGTGTTCTTGATCCGCACCGATCCGTACCCGAACTGGAAGTCGGGGCCGGTATTGCCGTTGTCCGTGGCATTATGGGCGAGCAGGGCCTTAAGCGTCGCGTTGCGCGGGTCGGAAAGGCCGGGGAACTGCGCGCGATAGTCCTCAAGCAGCAACGCGGACAGACCGCACACCGTCGGGGACGCCATCGACGTACCGCAAAACGTCGTATAGCCACCGCTGCTCGACGTCGACGTGACGCCGCCGTCGCCGTTGCTCTGACACCCGGGGGCCGAGACATCGGGCCTGAGCCGGCCGTCGTCGCACGGTCCCCAACTGCTGAAGCTCGTCATGGAGTCGTTGTTCGAGTTGAGTGCGCCGACCGCGATCTGGTTCTTCGCGCACGCCGGCGGGGCCGTGGAATGATACCCGTTGGCGTCCGCACCGCCCTGGTTCGTGCAATTGCTGCAGCCACGCTCGTTCCCGTTGGCCCACACAATCCGGAACGGCGCGCCGAGGCTGCCGCCTACGATCGCGTCGATAAGGCCGGACGTCACGCCGTAGTCACCGGTGATGTTGCAATCAAAGCCGTTGGAGCACGTGTTGGTTCCGATGGAATTGTTCGAGATGTCCGCGCCGAAGACGTTGATCGCCTCGTTGTAGTCCGCCTCGATGTCGCCGGGATTCGAATACAGGAAAATGCCCGCTCCGTTCCACTCGAACCCATACGATTCGATCGTCACACCCGGGGCCATGCCGCGCCATGTGCCGCCGCTCGCCGCACCGCTGCCACCGACCGTGCCCGAAACGTGGGTGGCATGGTTCGACAGGCCGGACGTGTCCCGCACGGTAAGCCGCCCGCCGAAATCCGCATGGCTCGCGAGCGCGAAGCCGGCGTCATACACGAGCACGCCCACGCCCGTGCCGTCGAGGTTGTACGGCGGCGCCTGGACGAGGTCGGCTTGTGTGAGCGCCCGGTTGCTGTCGTTGACTTCGCTAAGGAGCGGCAGCGGCGGCTCGAGCCACTGCACGACGTCCTCGTCGGCGAGCGCGGCCACGCGCGCGAGCGGCAGCTCGATGACCAGAGCATTGACCGACCGGATCGGCGAAACGACGACGGCGTCGTGATGGGCCAACGTAGCGACACCGACGGTGTCGAGCGGCACGTCGCGATGAAACACGACGTACGCCGCGATGATCGTCCCCGCGGGGCCGGCATCGCGCACGACCGCCCACGCGGGAATCGACCCGTCCACGAACGACGGGTGCAGTTTCCAGTTTCGCTCGATCGGCCGAACATCGATGAGCCCGGGCGCCTGCGCGACCTCGACGGGCCTCAGCTCGTCCGGCGCGATGGCCGCAAAGAACGCGTGGTCACCGAGGTAGTCCAGCACGTGGAGCCCGGCCCGCCGGAGGGCGTCCCGCTCGGCGGGCGCCGTGGGCCTGTTGAACTGCACGACCACATGGCGCGGCGCCGCTTGGTCGACCGCGAGCGCTTGCAGCGCATCGCGGAGCTCGGTCGGCGCCTTGGGCGCTGTCGGGGTTATGCCGGAGCGCCATGGAATCGCGGCCACCGCCGGCCCCGCGAAACCCCCTGAAAACCCGAGTACCACGGCCATCGCCGCGTAACGGCGGCGAACCACCCCATACTTCATAACGCGTCTCCACCCCTCCGAATCGACATAGTAACCTGACACTTTAACAGGGATGTACGAACCCCCGGAGCGACCACGACGCCCATTCTAGCACATTGTGGGGCGCATCAACACCCGCCGGGATGCGCGTGCGCCGGATCGCCGAGCTCCGCGTTCACGTGCGGCGCCGGCTCGGCGCACGAGCTGGCCGACGTAGCGTGTTGTGATTCGTTTTGTCTCGGAAGTGAGACAAGGTATGATAACGGGTGCATTCGCGCGATGCGCTGCGGCGTCCGGTGGTCCGAGGGTTTGGATTTCGACGAAAGGATTGGCGAGATGATTACGCGACGGGGGTTGCTAAGAGGCGGGCTGGGTGGGCTGGCGCTGGGGCTCTTGGGAAAGCGTGGTTTGGCGTTTTCGAGTAGCCAGCCGGCCGGCGGGGCGGCTGATACCGGGCGGCCGCTCGCGTGGCTACCGCGACATCCGCCTTCGGTCGCCGTCGGCGGGTTGCCGTTTGCACCGCGTTTTTCCGGCGACACGTTCCCGGGCGGCGTGAATCCGTTTCACACATGCGAGAATTGCTTCGGCAAGGCGGGCCCGCCCGCGCCGACCGAGACGGTGGACATTGCGATTGTGGGCGGCGGGATATCGGGCTTGTGCACGGCGTATCTGCTCCGGGAACATCGCCCGGTCTTGTTCGAGCTTCACGGTCGTTTCGGCGGTTCGTCCCAGGGCGAGGTGTGGCGCGGCGCGCACTACTCACTCGGCGGTGCGTATGTCATCACGCCGGATCCGGGCACGTTCCTCGAGCAGATCTACAAGGAACTCCGGATGGACGCCGTGTTCGCGCTCAGCGAAGGCGGCAACGACCCCGTGGAGCTCTACGGCGACATCCTGTTCGACTTCTGGCACGGCACGGGGCTCCCGCAGGAGGAACAGCACGCGATCGCACAGTATGCGGAGGTCGTGACGGATGTCGCGAACAATCACTACCCGGATATTCCGCTTCCGGACGGGGGGGACAACACCTGGATTCTCGACCTGGACATCAAAACACTCAAGCAGGACATCGAGGACCGGATGGGGATACCGGCGACGCCCCTGCTCGCCGGCGGCATTCAGGCGTATTGCTACTCGTCGTTTGGTGCAGGCTGGGATGAGGTCTCGGCGGCGAGCGGTTGGAACTTCCTGGCCGCCGAGGAGTTCGACCGTTGGGTGTGCCCCGGCGGCAATGCGTACATCGCGGACGCGTTCTGGCATCGTCTCGGAGGCTCGTCCGGGGCGGCCGGCGGCCGGCGTGAGCTGCTGCGGCCCGGGTGTCGCGTCGTGGACGTGCGGTTTGTGGGACAGCGCGTACAGGTAACGTACAAGGAGGCCGACGGAACGTATCGCGGACTCTGGGCCAAGCGGGTCGTGATGGCGTGCCCGAAGCACGTGTGCAAGTACGTGCTGCATGATCTTGAGGCGTTGGACGTCGAGAAACTCAACGCGATCCATATGCTTCAGTATTCGGCGTATGTCGTGGCGAACGTGCTCTTGAAAGAGCCGTACGACCCGACGTTCTATGATGTCTTTCTGCTTCGCGACGGTAACTTCCCCATGGATCCCGGTGAGGCGGAGGCGCACTGGAAACCGATCGACATGCTCAACGGGAGCTTTGCGCAGCCGAATCTCACACCGGTCCGCGTGCTCACGCTCTACTGGCCGCTGCCGTGGCCGTCCGCGCGGTTTACGCTGATTGCCGAGTCGGCCTGGCGCGATTATGCGGAGCGGCTTGCGCCTCAGGTCAAGGAAATGCTCGCACTGCTGGGCTTGGGTACCGAGGCGGTGGAACAGATTCGCATGACACGTTGGGGGCATGCCATACCCGTGGCGTCACCCGGGCTCATCGCCGGGGGCGTGACGGAACATCTGCGCCGACCGTTCGAGGGGAAGGTGTTTTTCGTCAACGAAGATAATTGGGCGCTGCCGGCCGTGGAGAATTGTCTGCTCGATGCGGAGATCATGGTGCCGCAGATCATCGCCGGGTTGTAGCGTCACGGGCGGCGTTGCGGGCCGTGGGATGGGCCGGTGATGATGCGTTTCGTTCGCGTCGGGTGGGTGCGTGTTTGGAAGGAACGAGGTCGGTGCCGCGCGTCGTGACTGTGCCCGCACGTTATCCACCGCCTCCGCGCCGGCGGAACAGGGTCGTGCTGCATCGCGCCTCGTTCGATGGACCGGTACGAACCGAACCGCAGCCGCAAGGAAGCGGTCTTTTTTCGGCGAGCGCGCGTTTCCGACCTCCGCTCTCTTCCGGTCGCGGTTCGGATCATCCATCGATTCACATGCGACCAGATACTAGGGATGTTGTACGTCGCGGGGCCGGACCTGAAACGGGTACGTGTCGGGAGCAGTGGGATCGAACCGGCGCGACCTCGCCATAAGACACTCCGACGGCTCGGGGAAATGGATGGCGTGTGCGTCGTTGACGTTGAGGTACGTGCCTTCGCCGGCCCGCACAGTCAATGATCGGCGCGCCCCGCTCGCCACGCCGACAATGTCGATGTGTGCGCATCCCTTGATGACATGGAAGTAGATCGTCGTTTCCTTGTGGTAGTGATTACCGAGAACGGCGCCGGCGTTCATGCTGCCATAAAGGATGGCTTGCCAGGCGCCTTCGGACAGCACTTCCACGAGGCGACCGCGGTCATCAACGCGTTCGTATGTGGGCGTGTGGACGGTCATACTCATATCAATCGAATCTCCTGAGTCTCGCGACGATGATGCGCACAACGTAGCCGCAACCGGTGATGAAAAACCTCAGTACACTCGGCGCCGACTTCGACAGGCCCTGCGCCCGGTCGCTGAAACGGTACGGCATTTCGTAGATGGAGAGTCCCTTCCGGCGGGCGGTGTAGAGAAACTCCATGAAATACGCTCCGTAGCCGGTGGGGATGACGGACACTTTATCGAACACGCTGCGGCGGAGTACGACAAACCCGCTGTCGTAGTCCCGTATGTTCGGGCCGAGCACGCACCGGGCAAAACCATTGATGAACCGGCTCGCCACGACACGGAGTCTCGTGCGGTCGTCGCCGCCGCCCGGCGCATACCGGGATCCGATGCAGATGTCATACCGGTCGAGCTTGTCGATCATGGCCGGCAGCAGCGCTGGCGGCATGCACATATCCGCATCCATCCAACCGACGACGTCCCCGCGGGATTCGATAATGCCGCGGTTGAACGCCGACGCCAGGCCTCGCGTCGCGACGCGGCGAATGAGCACGACGCGTGGATCGTCGAGGTCCGACACGAGCTTCCACGTCTGGTCGGGGGAGTCGTCGTCGACGACGATGACCTCGACGTCGTCGCCGAGGTGGTCGAAGATCGACGCGATCGTATTTCGGATACTGTCGCGTTCGTTGTAGGTGGCCAGAATGATCGAGATCATGGCTGCACGGAGCCGGCGTGCCACGTCGTGTCACGCGCTGCGGCGACACGCGAGCAGGCAGCGCACGACCCGCTCCTGTTGCGCATGCGTGATCGCGGCGCCGCTCGGCAAGTACAAGCCCCGCACGGCCAGATCGTCGGCGACCGGGTAGTCGCCTCGCAGATCAGGCGTTCGCGGGTCCTTGCCGTCATAGATCGGCTGACGGTTCATCGGGACGAAGAACGCGCGTGTGTCAATGCCGCGCTCAGCGAGCATGCGGCGGACGTCGGCGGCGGGTGTCCCGAACGTCGGCGCGAGCACGACACCGAACATCCAGTACACGGGCGTGGCCCAAGGTCTTGCCGCCTGCGGCTGGATGTCGGGGTACGCGCCGTCGGACGCCGGAGCGGGCGGTGTGGCGCCGGGCGTGTCACCGGCGGCGGGCGCGACGGCTGAAGCACGGGCCTCGGCTGCGCCGGCGCAGCCGAGGAGTCGCCTGTAGGTTCGGGCGATGTCGATCTTGCGTCCGATGCGGTCGTCCAGGCGCGCGCACTGCGCCAGGCCGATCGCGGCCTGGATGTTGGTCATCCGGTAATTGAACCCGACGGCGCGATGGACGAACCGCTCCGCTTCGAACGCCTGGTTGCGCAGGAGCGCGGCGCGTTCGGCGACCTGCGCATCGTTGGTGACGACCATGCCGCCCTCGCCGGTCGTAAGGATCTTGTTGCCGTAGAAGCTGAACGCACCGACGTGGCCGATCGCGCCGACGCGCCGCCCATGGACCGCGGCGCCGTGTGCCTGGGCGCAATCTTCGACCACCTTGAGGTCGCGCCGACGCGCGATCGCCATGACGGCGTCCATGTCGGCTGGATGACCGTACATATGCACGACCATGATGGCCTTCGTGGCGGGCGTGATCTTTTCCTCAATCCGCGCGGGGTCGATGCACCAGGTGTCGGGTTCGACATCGACGAGCACGGGCGTCGCGCCGGTCATGGTGACGACGTTGGCCGACACGATGAGCGTGAACGCGGGGATGATGACCTCGTCACCGGGTCCGATGTGCAGCGACTCGAGCGCCAAGTGCAACGCCGCGGTGCCGCTGCTGCACGCGACGCCGTGGGCCGCGCCGCAGTACGTGCTGAACGCGTGTTCGAACCGCGGGATGTAGTCGCCGAGCGATGAAATCCAGTTGCCGTCGAGGCAGTCCAGGACGTACGCGCGCTCACGGCCGTCGAGGACGGGTTCACACACGGGGATGCGTGTTTCGTGCTCGGTCTCGGCGGCGGTAACGGCCATCACGACGAACTCCGGGCCTACCGGTCGCGCACGGTCGGCGCACACGCCACCTCTCGGCGTTGGTGCGCCGCGCGCGGACCCTCGGCTTACATCGGTCCCGGCGCGGTGCGGGCTGCACGTTTTCTCGGACGCGCCGGCGATGGCACGGGGCGTACTGTTGCGTCGGCCGCGGGATCCGGTGCCGAGCACGACGCGCGGTGTGTTGCGTAGAGGTAGCGTTGGAGCATGTCGAGCAGGCCCGCCATGCGGGACGTATAGGTATGGTCGCGGAGTGTGCGTTGTCGGCCCGCGCGCGCGATCGCGGCGCGTTCGGGCTCGTGTGTCAACAAGTGCGCAACTTTCTCGGCACATTCATCGGCGTTCGTGAATGTCGCCACCTCGCGGTCCGGTTCAAAGCGCTCGGCGAGATCGTCCTTGTGGTCGGTCACGAGGCACGTGCCGACGCCGGTGGCCTCGTACAGGCGCATATTGTTCGCACATGTGCGGGCCGCCGGTGGGCCGCCGACGTCGATCACGGCGTGCAGATTGAGCGTAACCCGCGATCGGGCGAGCACGTCGTACATCGCGTATCCCCATGCCGGACCGCGATGATGCGCCCTGATCGGCGATGTCGCCGGCACGTTCTCGAGCCCGTAGCCGAAGATATCGACGTTGACACACTCCAGCACGCGCTCGAGCCACGGTACGCGATTCGGATGTGACGGGGCGAAGCCACCGACAAACGTCACATCATACCGCGGCGGTCCGGCGGCGATGCGGGCCGGCACGCGTTCGTCGAACCCCAACGCGTGGTATTCCGCAGCGGCACCGATGTTGCGGAAATGAGCCACGATCGGTCGATAAGATGACACGATCAGGTCGTACGCGGCGAACGTCCGGCCGGCTGGCGGCGGCGACGCAAGCTGGCCCACGAGCAACCGCGTGTGGCGTTTGATCGCGGCGAGCAGCGCGTCGCCGAGCGGGCACCACTCGAAGACGTACACGACATCCGGTCGGGTGTGCGCGATTTGCGCCGCGACGATCTCACGGCGGACGGCATGGACATCGCCGGACGGCGCGAGGTCGTGCTCCGCCGCCCACCGAGCCTGGGCGCGATCCGCGTTCGCGATCACGACGCGGACATCGCAGCCCGCGGCGGTCAGGCCGTGGGCGTACGCGTCGCTGACGCCGAAGCCGGAGCGAAGGAGCCGACCGAGCTGGATCTCATAGTCCTGTCGGCCGAGCTGCGGTTCATCGCTGTAAGACGCCGCGAGGAACTCCGGGTAGAACGTGTCGACAATGAACACACTCGGCAGCGATTGGGTCATGATGCACGACTCGTCCGTGCGCGGTGAGCACGGTCACCGCACCGTGGGCAAAGCGACGACCGCACGGCAAACCAGGGTCACACGTTCCGTGTCGTCCGCGCGACGACTTGTTCGGTTATCGGCGGTCGGTGCGACTTGTGTCCCGCGAAAGTGCGCACGCGTTGCAGGCCCGACGGGATCGTCCCGCCACGGTGGCCGGTGTGCAGCGGGAATGGAGGCTGTCCTATCGTGAGCGAGACACGTTGTATTCGGTATGGGAAGCTCCGGCATAGCTTGCGGTCCCCGGTGCCGCGTTGCCCCGCGTGGGAATCGTCATGACGTTGCCAGGCACGAGCGACGAGATCGCGACGCAACCGGCAGTCGGAGAAGGCGTCGCTCGTCTCCGATCGCTGCTGGAGCGCCGGCCGTTGTACATCGGGATCGAGACGACCAACATTTGCAACGCCGCGTGCGTGTTCTGCGCGTACCCGAAGATGCGGCGCGATCACGCGGTCATGTCGCCGGAGCTGTTCGCGAAGATCATCCGTGACTACGTCGACATGGGCGGCGGTGCGGTGGGCTTGACGCCGATCGTCGGCGATGCGCTGGTCGACCCGATGCTCGTGGGTCGTATGCGTCTGCTGGCCGACACGCCCGCGGTGACGGCGACGAGTTTCACGACGAACGGGATCGCGTGGCGACGGTTTTCCGCCAAGGATCAGTTGTTCATGCTCGAGCGCACCGCATGCGTGAACATCAGCATCGGCGGTTTGGACGCTGTGTCGTACCGGCGGATGTTCGCGGTGGATCGCTTCGAGCAGGTCCGCGCGGCGATCCACGGTATGTGCGACATGAAGGCCCGGCACGGCCTGCCCGTCGAGATTCACCTGATGTTCCGCGTGAACCGCCCGATCGATGAACTCATGGAAGATCCGCGGATGAACGAATGGCGGCGTGACGAAATCGCTTCGATCACCGGGATCAACAGCTTCGGCAACTGGGGCGGCATGGTGACGACCGATGACCTCCCCGAAGGTGCGCACCTCGTGCCGGCCGACACGTCGGCGCCGGCGGTCCGGCGAACCAAGCGGCACGCGTGTTTCGTATACTACAGCAATCCGGAGATCACGGCGTCGGGCATCGTGAGCGCGTGCGGGTGCATGAACGCCGAGGTGGAGGCGTTGGTCCTCGGTGACGTATCGAAGACGCATCTCGCCGACATCTGGAACGGCCCGGCGTTTCGCCGGTTGAAGGCATCGTTCGGCACCGACGCGCTGCCGGACATCTGCAAACAATGCACGTACTATGCCGACGGCGAGGCGTTCATGCGCCATCCCGCGCTCGCGGCGTTCGAGGTCGGCGACAACCCGTGGGAGCTCATCCGTCGACATGCGTCGCCATCCGCAAGCACGGTGCTCGCGGCTGCGCTCACGCCGCTCGTGGCGGCCCGGTGTGCTCGGATCGCGCTGTACGGCGCCGGCGCGTTCACCCGCCGGGCGCTGGCCGCACCTGATTTCGACGTCCGCCGGTTTCACATCGTCGCGATCATCGACGACAACCAAGCGCTACAAGGGACGCGACTGGCGGAAGTTACCGTCGTATCGGCGAAGGCGGCGGTTGCGATGCGACTGGATGCCGCGGTCATCTCGACCGACCGCTACGTAGCCGCCATGTGGGATGCGGCGAAACCCCTTCGTGACGCGGGGATTCGGGTGGTGAGGCCAGGCTTGGCGTAGTGCTCATTCACGCAGCGATTGACCGGCGGCGCGCGGCGTGATACGAACGCCGCGTTATGGCGGTTCGGTTCGTGATCGGGCGTGCGGGCAACGGCAAGACATACCGGTGTGTCGAGGCGATCCGTGCCGCGGTTCGCGAGAATGCCGTCGACGGGCCACGGCTCATCCTGCTCGTGCCGGAGCAAGCCGGCCTGCAGATGGAACGGTCGATCATTCGCCCGCCGGACGTCGTCGCGGCCCATCGTGTCGAGGTGCTGTCGTTTCGGCGACTCGCGTACCGCGTGCTCGAATCGGTACACACGCCGTCACCTGCGGCCGCGGGTGCGCCGAAATCGCCCCCGACGCACGCCATCGAGGGGATCGCGCCGCCAACATCCGCTGACACACCGCCACGCGATGCGAACGCACCGCCCGCGTCGGGCGTTGCGCCGTCGCCGCATGTGACGGATCGGTCCGGCGGCCCGATCGCGGCTTGGAGACGCCGACGCGCCCTTTCTGAGCCCGCCCGCGCGATGGTGCTGCAGCATCTCGTGGCCGCGCGGTCGTCGGAGCTGCGATACTACCGGCGTGTCGATCGGTTCACCGGATTCTTCGACCGGCTCGCCGCGACAATCGCGGAACTGATCCAGGAGGGCGTGGTCCCGGACGCGGTGAGCGAGGCGGCGGATCGGGGGGATGGTGACACGGCCGGCGCCGCGGCGGACCCGGTTCAGCGGGCGAAGCTTCACGACGTCGGGCTCATCTACCGCGCGTATGTCGATTACCTGGGTGACGATCGACTGGATCCGTCGCAATACCTTCAGGCGGCTCGCGACGGGCTCGCGCAGTGCGACTGGGTGGACGGGGCCCATCTTTGGGTGGACGGCTTTGCGTCGCTCATGTGGCAGGAAGTCGCGACACTCGTTGCACTGGCCCGGCGCTGCGCGGCGGTGGAAATCACCGTGCTCATGGACCCGGGGATGGTCGATGTCCGCGGTGGTGCATCCGCGGCGGCTCATCGGCTCTTCGCCAAGACGTACCGGACATACGACGATCTGCGCCGGGCGTTGCTGGACGCCGGCCTGGACGTCGCGGAGCCGGTCTTGCTGGCCGAACGCCGGTGCCCGCGGTTTGCGCGGTCGGCCGCACTGGATCGGTTGGAACGCGGGCTTTTCGAGCCCGGCGCCGCCCGGGACGGTGCCGACGCGGAAGCGGCGGCGGACGTGTCCGTGGTGGCGCTGCCGTCGCGACGTGTCGAGGCGGCGTACGCGGCGTCGCTCATACGGCGCTGGGTGCGGGACGCCTCCACGGCACACCGCTATCGCGACATCGCGCTCATCGTCCGCGACCTGGAGCCGTACCACGACTTGATGAGCAGTGCCCTGCGCGCGGCGGGGATACCGTTTTTCATCGACCGGCGTCGGCCGACGGCGCACCATCCGCTCGTGGAATGGCTCCGGTCGGTGACGGCGATGGCGTCGGACGGCATGTCGCCGACGTCGGTCCGCGGCGCGCTCAAGACCGATCTCTTTCCGATCACGACGGACGCCGCCGATGAGCTCGAGAACTACGTTATCGCACGGGGCGTGGCGGGCGTGGACGCATGGCGTGGCGGTGATTGGTCTGCAGCATCGCGGCGGGACTACGGCGGCGCAGCCGACACACCATCCGCATACGAATCGGCGGCGTTAGCGCGGATCAATCACGCGCGGCGCGTACTGATAGACGCCGTGGGACCCTGGCTCGAGGTCGCCACCGGCGGGGCGCTGACGGGCGCGGCGTGGTCCGGTGCGCTCGTGTCGCTCATGCAGCGTCTCGGCGTCGAGCGGCGCTTGGAGGCGTGGGCGTTGGAAGCCGCCGGCGCCGGTGATCTGGACCTGGCGGAGGAACACCGACAGGTGTGGCGCGACACGATTGCGTTCCTGGATGATCTCGCATTTGCGTTGCAGGACGTGCGGCTTGGCGTCGGCGATTTTTCACGTGTGCTCGAGGCGGGGTTGTCGCGGTTTACGTTGGGTCTTGCGCCGCCGATGCTCGATCAGGTGCTCGTGGGGTCGATCGAGCGGAGCCGGCATCCGGAGATCAAGGCCGCCATCATCGTGGGCTTCTACGACGGCGCGTTTCCGCGGCCGGCGACGGAGGATGCCATCCTCAACGACGACGATCGGGCACTCTTGGAACGTGCGGGCGTCCGCATCGGTCCGCCGGCGCGGCGGCGCACGCTCGATGAGTCGCTGCTCTTGTACGTCGCCGCGACGCGCGCGTGTGCGTCCCTGGTCTTCACGTATGCCGCCGCCGACAACGACGGCAAGCAGCTCCGCGTGTCGCCCTATGTGGACGCCGTGCGGGCGGCGTGTCCCGGGCTCGGCGTGACACGGATCGACGACCCGGCCCGAACGCGGGACATGTGGGACATCCTGGCGCCGGCGGACGCGGTGCGGCGGCTCGCGATGGAGTTTCGAGGTCGAGGCCCGCTCGAGGACGACGACGCACCTGCGCGCGGACGTTGGAACGAGCTATACGACGCGATCCGGCCGGACGCGGCGCGGACGACGGCGTGG
>JBHHVO010000058.1:0-12489 GCA_046754365.1 Phycisphaerae bacterium
AAATGTCTCTCCTATGACGTCACGGACCCGGACGGCAAGTCGCTTGTTCCGTTGAACCGATACCGCAACCGGGCTGGGGAGACGAGATGGGTCGAGAGGTTCTCCCTCAGTGACTGGAAAGGCGGCGACATGCTCGCGGAGCTCAAGGCCGACTGGTTCGGCTCCGCGGAGCTTAGCGTAACAGTGGACTATGACGATGGTTTGTGGCTGAAACCGCTGGTTGCGCCGGAGGTGTGGACGGTGGGCGAGCCGTTCAAGCTGAACGCGTGTCTCCGGCGCCCGGGGGGCGTGATCGTCGGGGAGTCGATGGAGCTGACAGCCACGATCATCACACCGGATGGGAACCGGGCGGAGGCCAAGTTGTTTGACGACGGCCGGCACGACGACGGTGGGGCAGGGGACGGAATCTTCGGACGGTCTGTCAGGACGATCGACATTGGTAAGCACACGATCGAGTTCCGGGCCGAGTGTCGTGTCGACAACGCCATGGTCGAACGCGAAGTGGACGCCGTCTACTATGCCATCAATCCGAACACCGGCGCGCGCTTCGCAGGCAAGCCGACGTTTCAAACGCAGGATTACGATAAGGATGGACTGTACGACGCATTGTCGATTGGTTTTCCGGTGAACTACCCGAAGGGGTTGAAGATCGCGATCCATGCGCGGCTTGAAGACGCCAGGGGCAGGGTGATTCACCCGAACGTCACGGTGATGGCCATAAACATGGTGCAACAACGCGATCATGTCATCGCGATCGGCGTTGAGAGCGGACGCATCGTTGAGTACGCGACGGACGGCCGATTCTTCCTGAAGAACATTCGCATGTGGGACAAGAAGGCGGACACACTCGCGGACGTTCTGCCAGACGTGTCCACGGAGCCCTATACCATCAAGTCGTTCGACTCGCTCGGGGCAACACCGGCCCAGCCGAGGTAGGGTCCGCTCTGCGGCCCGTGCGTTCGATAAGTCAAGTTCCATCACAGAGCCCGGCGGGTGATCCTGCCGGGCTGCTTTTGCGCGCGATCAGCGCGTCCGGATCGCGGATCGCGGATGGAACGGGGCGCGGCAAGGTAGACACGTCCCTGACCGGTCACGGGATTGGCTTACGCAGGCCGGGCGCGATCTGGAGCAGACCGGGCGCAATCTGGACCAGGGCGGGCGCAATCTGGAGGAGGCCCGGCGCAATCTGGACCAGGCCCGGGACGGCGCCGGCGCCGAGAGGCACGAATCGGCGTGTTTCGCGGCTCAGCAGGCCGCGGAGATCGCCGTCAACGCGTGGCACCTTCGCCTGGGGCAGGAGGCGTGGGGCCATGTGGTCCGGCGGCCACTCGAAGCGCTGCCCGCCGGCGTGGTCGTGTCGGACGAGCTTCCGTACGCGGCCCGTGTGCTGGACGTTCATGATCGGCCGACGCGTCATCCGAACGGGCATGCCGCCGGCGCCCCCGGCGAGCACCATGGGGTGTTGGAGCGCGCCGAGGCGACTCGTCGTGCCGGTCGGATCGTTGACTTCTACGGTCTTCCAAGGGCCCGACCGTGAGCAGGTCTTGTCGGCGGCGCGTCGATAGGCGATCTCGCCGGGCCAAGAAGACCGGGCGGTCGAGTTGGTTCTGTGCATCGGGTCCTATGCGCAAGACGACGGGGGTGTCGGGAGCGCCTGGACGCCATTGTCGTGCTCAGTGACACGAATCGCTCACGCTTGGAGCGGCACGCTCGATACGGTCCGCGGGGTCTTCCGGTGCCGGCTGACCTTATGGTGTATCCGATGGCCGAATGGAACGGCTTGGCCTGCCGGGCCCCGCAGCTCTGGCGGCGCTTGCAGCGTGAAATGCTCGACCTTACCGTTGCCGAAGTCGCGTAGCGCGCGGCGGTCGCCCGTTGTTTTTTGGTTTTCTGGTCGCCCGAACGGCGGTATGATCGGGCAAGGAAACCAGCGATCGCATCATACACAGCGGTTGTCGAGCGGTGCCCTGACACGCGGTTGTATGCTGGCTATGTGCCTGGATTTCCCGGGGCCGATTCCCAAGGGCAAGCGCTCGATGAACTGCACGAGAATCTTCGACACGTGATCGAAATGCTCGTGGAACACGGTGAACCACCGGTTAGACCACAGTTCGTCGGCATCCAGAACCTGGAAGTCGCCTGAGCATGGCCGACGCTCCCACCATGAAGCCTCGGGACGTGGCTGCGAGCCTCAAGGCATTGGGTTTTTCTCAAGTGCGACAACGAGGCCCTCATACGCAATACCGTCATCCGAACGGCACATGCACAACCCTACCGTTCCATGCGGTCGGGATGTTTCTCCGATCCTGCTGAGGCAGATCGCCAACGACATCGGGGCTGCCATACAGGCGTTCCCGGCCGCTGGGAAGCGAGGCGCGAGCGGCCTGGATGCCCCATGCTTCGCCATTCGCTGACGGATCGGCAGCCACGCCTGACAACCGGCCGCGTGATGGTGCGACACGGCGGAATCGAAGGACGCCAGAAGCGGTGTGCCGGCCAACTGGATCGACGTGCGATCACGCGTCGCCGGCGGGTCGAGCCGGCGTCACGGCGTCGGCGATGAAAAAGCCGTCGTGCCCCAGACCTTGATAGAGCGGCATGAGAAGACGCCCGGACCGCGGCGCCGTGACGGGCCCGTTCCGGTCGTGCCCGAGCACGTCGCCGCCCTCGACCGGCTGGAAGTTGCGGTAGCCCGGTGCCATCGCGAAACCGTCGGCGCTCGTGATGCCGTGCCGATAGCACATCCGCAGCGTCCGGGGCACACCCGCCGCCGCGGATGACAGCCGCTCACGCTGCACGTCCAGGTCGACCGGACACGCGTTCCCATCCGTAGCCGCGTCGCCGACCGGACGCCCGTTGGCCGCGCCGGCTACCGTGCCGGCGCTCGACCCACCCCCGTCCGCGAAACCGCTACCGGTCTCGCGCCCGCCCGCCATGTCGGGCGTGTGGTCGGCGCCGGTCCCACGTACCGTAACCGCGCTTCCGTCCGCGCCGGTTCCGCCGAATGGTCCGGTCCGGTCGTCCGCGCTCGTTCCATCCGCCGTCACGGCCGCGCGTCCGGCGGTTTCCGGATCGCCGATGATGCCCGCCCACTGGAGCGACAGCCACACGGCGGCCTCGTGATGGGCGACGGCGTCCGGATCGTCGTGCCGGCCGCCCTCGAATGCGATCGCGACGTGCCCGAGGCCGACGAGGTAATCGACGAGCGTTCCGGTGAGGCTGTTCTCCAACCCCAGCACCTGCGGCACGGGCAGCGCCGCCGCCCACGCGCGGTGGGCCGGTCGATCCCCCAGCATGACAAACGGTGTGCTCGGCCCCGACGTCGTGTGCAGGTCAAGGAAGAACACGGGATGCCGCGCCGCGGCGAGGATGGCGCCCAGCACGGCATGCAGCTCGCGCTGCTCGATGTCCTCGACGCGCGGCGCGCCGGCTGACGATGAGGCCGGAGCCACCGACGCGGCCGCCGTCCGTGCCGAAGCGGACATCCACGGCGCGGCCGGATGCGAATCCGGCAGCCACACACGGTTGAGATCGTGGTCGATGTAGCGCCGGTTCCGCAGGAGCGCGGCGACGTTGCCCGCCAGCGCGACCGCTTGCCCGTGGAGCGGCACATGGTCGGTGTCGAGTCGTTCGAACACGCGGCGCAGCGCGAAGACACCGGCCGGCTCATTGCCATGCAGCCCGGCGATGCACACGAGTGTCGCGCCGTGCGATGCATCGCCGCGGCGCGCCAGGACACGGGTGACGTGCGTCGGCGTCGGCGGGCGACCATCGGTCACGGGCACCACCGGCGGTTACTCCGGCAGCCCGTCGAGCAGATGGGCGGCGAGGTCCATGAAGTTCCGCTCGGTGACGACGCCGACGAGCCGCTCGTCCGCGACGACCGGCAGGCACGCGACCTTGCGGCGCCGCATGAGTTCGATCGCGTCGCGCGTGGTGGTTTCCGGTGTGACGGTGATCGGGTCTCGCTGCATGATCGTGCTCACGGGCACCGGGGAGTCCTGGCCGTGTGGCAGATCACGGCCCAACACGCGCAGCAGCGCCCGGTACGACACGAGCCCGACGAGTCGATGTTGCGCGTCCTCCACCGGGACATGACGGATGTGCTGCCAGTCCATGAGGTTCGCGACGAGATCTATGACGTCGTCTTCGTGCACGGTGAAGACGTCGGTCGTCATGTATTGCTCGACCCTGACGTAGTGCTGCGGCCAGCCGCCGCCTTCCGATCGTTGCGCCAGGGGCCACGTGTGCACCGGCTCGCCGACGTGCTGCCTGGCGCACGTCGCGGACGTGAGCGCCGCGAGTCGTTCCGCGTCGGCGCCGGTGTCCTTCATCGCGGTGAGCGAGTCGAGCAGCCACTGCGCCCCGGTCCGGCCCGACGCGACACGCTCTTCCACCACGCCGATATACCGGTCGATGTCCGCCGGGGCGATGCCGGACGCGTGGAGCCCCTTGCGCGCCATGGGGATCAGCGTCCCGCAGATTAGTTCGCGGGCCGGACGCCGCTCGCCGTCGAGCCACGTCAGCCCCGCGTCCAGACCGAGGCGCGCGGCCGTGAGGAAATTCGCCTTCGCGTCGTCGAAGTCCATCCGCTCGGTGACGTCACCGTACGTGTCGGCCACGCCGCCCATAAGCCCCAACCAGAACGCGGCGTTGGCCACCTCGTCCACGACCGTCGGACCGCTTGGGAGGATGCGATTCTCGATACGGAGGTGGGGCTTGCCGTCGGAGATGCCGTAGCACGGCCGGTTCCATCGATAGACCGTACTATTGTGCAGTTGGAGGGCCCGAAGATGCGGCACGCGGCCGCTGCGGATCTCCTCAAACGGGTCCTCGTCGGTCAGCATCGGCAGCACGACGCGGAACCGCGCGATGTCTTCCCGGAAGATCTCGATCGCGGACGCCTTGACCCAATGGTTGCCGAAGCTCACGCGCGCGCTGCGGTGCTGGACTTGATGCCCCGGGCTCCGCGTGTCCACGGCCTGCTGGAACAACGCGATGCGGGTCTCCTGCCAGAGGCGCAGGCCGAATAAGAGCGGCGAGTTGACTGCGGCCGCGAGCACGGGCGCCGCCACGACCTGCGCGATGTTGTAGAGCCGGGCGAACTCTTCCGGCCCCACCTGAAAATGCACCTGGCAGCTCGCGTTGCACGCCTCGAGCATGACCGAGTCGTGCCGGATGATGAGCTCATCGGTGCCCGTGAATCGGAGCTCGAACGCGCCGCCGCGGAGGTCGCGCAGCGCATTGTTGAGCGCGTGATACCGCGGCTGGGGCGTCATGTTGCTGATGTCGAGGTCGGATTTGCGGATCGTCGGCAGGATGCCCGCGAGCATGACGCCGGCGCCGTGGTCCTCCGCCATGCCGCGCACCCGCGCCAACAAGTCGTTGATGTCGCGCTCCAACCGGCTCAGGCACGACCCCCCGAACCGTATCGGGTCGGTGTTGAACTCCAGGTTGAAGCACGCGAGCTCGGTCGTGAACCTGTCGTCGTCCAGGCGATCAAGCACATCGACCGCGACGCCGGCGGGTCGCCACGCGCGATCCACAAGGACGAGTTCCTGCTCGGCCCCGATCCGACGCACACCCGTTTCGATCATGCCCTCGGCGATCATGTGCTCGAGCGCGCGCAGGTCCGCCAGGAGCCGCTTCATGAAGAGCCGGTGCTGATCCGAGTCGCCGTCGATGGTTGGCCGTGTCTGCCGCACGTGACACTCGCTGTCATCGCCGTGCCGTCTGCGAACGCCCGGAGACGGGCCGAGGCGGCGATCACATGAAAACAGGTCCGGGCGGGATCATACCGCGCCGGCACCACCGGGATCATACCACGCGGATACGAGAAGCCGCCGTTATCGGGAGGTTCTGGTCCCCGCCACGGTTGCCCACGACCTGGACAGCAGAATCGTAGTTCGACAACATCATACTAACGTGGGACTTACGGTCCAACCCTCAAACACGGCTTGAAGCCCATGCCGCCGGCGGCCTACAATCCGACGAGCACCGCGTGACCTGCCGACGGGGGTAGGCCAGTCGCCCTGGTGGCCTGGGAGAAGGGAAAAACGCCGTGATCGACACGATTCAGAGCCTAAGACAACACCAACTCGTCATGCTGCGTCGCCTTCGCATGAGACCGCTGACCGAGTTCGAGCTTGTCGCCGAAGTAGTGGATCATTCCGGCTATACCGAGGAGCAAGCGAGCGGGCACATGCCGGTGTGGCTCGACGAGCTCCGCGACGCCGGGTTGATATGGTCCGGGACGCTGCACAACGGCGACGGGCAGCAGATGATGGCGGCCGCGCTCACCCGAGCCGGTGCGGACCTGGTCGCGTGACGAGCTGAGCCGCGGATCCGCGGTCTTTCCTCCGCAGGTCATTTCTAGACCCGCCGAACCCGGCCGTCGGCGCTCCTTATCCAAACCGCCGCTCACGTCAGCGCCGCCACGATTCAGTACGCCAGACACGTCCTTGGGGTGAGCGACACCCTCGTCGCACCATGTTTCCGCAGCCTTGCTCACCGGCCCGTGCGGCTATGAGTTGGTCCCGCGCGTGTCGGCGTCGTCGGGCGTGGTATCTGCGAAGAAGCCGATCGTGGCCTTGGGGATGTTGCGCATGCGTTCGTACGTCCAGGGGCGCTCGATGCTCAGGTAGGCGAGCGAGCCGGTCAGCGCGAGTATCGCAATGCCGCACGCGACCGCCACCGGCGCCGCCACGACGCGCCGGATGAGGTTCCGGCGGCGGTCCGTGGGCGTGATGATTTCGTCAATCGCCTCGAGGATCGGCACCCCCAGACCTCGCGCCACTTGCCCCGCACTGCGGTAGATGTGGTCGAACAGCTCCGCCGCGATCACAAACAGCGCCCCCAGCGCGACACCGGCCATCAGCGCGAGCATGATCGTGGACTGCGTCCGCGGCGAGATCGGTTTCGTCCCGCCGGTCGCCGGCTGCTCCGCGAAGAACTGGACACCGATACCTTCGTTCAGCGCCTCGATCACCGGATCGAGCTTCGTGAGTGTCGCGCTGTGTGTCGCGAGGGCTTGCGTGGCGGCGGCGCGATCGGCGGCGACCGCGGCATACTCCTCCTGCTTTTCGAACACGGATTTCTTGGCAGCCTCGAGTTGTTGGATGCCTCGCTGATTCGCGTCCATCTCAAGCTTGATGTCGTTGATCTGTGCCTCGATCGCCGCAATACGCACATACGCGGCGGCGTGCTCGGCGTCCCATTGCTGGAGTAATGCATCACCTTCCACGGCGCTCTCGACGGCGGCCGATTGACTGTCCGCAGCCTCCACGACGACGTCGGCGACATCGACCCGCTTCGCGTCGAGCATTGCATGAAGGCGAATCCGCGTGTCGAGCAGCCGTTTGAGCTCCGGATGTTCGTCGGTCATCAAACGCGCGGTCCTCATCGTCTCGATCTCACCGTCGAGGCGCTTGATTTCGCGGATGAGGCCCGCCAGCGCCGGATCGTCGACCAGGTCGATCCCGGTCGCGGGCCGTGCGGCAACGCGCGCGCGCCGGGCCGCGATGCGCGGTTGGGCCGCGGCGATGATCTGTTTCGCCGCGGCGAGGTCGGCCTCGAGCAACCGCCGGCGCAACCGCAACCCGCGATGCTCGCTCTCCAACTGGGCCAGCTTGCCCGTGATCGCGCCGAAGTCCCGCGGATCAATCGCGGGGTTCTGCATGCGTAGCAGCGTTTCGCGCCGCTGGGCTTCCTTGAACCGCGCAAACGCCTTGTCCCATTGGGTCGCCGTGTACGTTCGCCGCTCCATGAGCGACTCGCGGATCCGCGCCGTGGTGCGCTCGATATAGGTGCGGCGTACCGCGTCGACAAAGCGCTTGCCGATCGCCGCGTCGGGGCCGACATACTTGATCGTCACGTGGTCGATGTGTTTGTTGGGCGATCGTGTCGCGACGCTCAAGCACCCGGCCAGCGACCTGGCCAGCCCGTCGCGCCGGCGGATCGACGCCCGCGTGAGCGTGCCGTCGGGGTTGCGTTCGAAATCCTTGGTCAGACCGAGTGCCTCCACGACCTCCGCGACGTGCTCCGGCGAGACGATGTCCTGGACGAGCGTGCTGCGGAAATACGCGAACGAACCCATGCCCTCGAATCTCGGCAGATCAAGCATGACCGCATGGTCTTGCCGCTCGAACGTCGTCGTGGCCGAGTACGTCCGCGGGTAGTACAGGCTCGCGATAAACACGCCGCTGCCCGCCACGCAAAACGGCACGAAGAACGCCCACCGATGGAGCAGGAGGATCCCGATCGCGTTGTTGATCGTCTTGCGCAGTTCCGCAAACGAGCGATCGTCGTCGGTCGGATGATCCGGCTCGATCGATGCCGCTCGGCCGGGCGAGCGCGCGTGGCTGGATGGATGTGTCGATCTTGCCACCGGTGGACCGTCTCGGCTACGTCCGATACGCGCGGACGTACGTCGCTGGCGCCCCGCGCGGCGAACCGGTCAATCCGGTCGGACCACCCGCGGACCCGCGTCCGGGGGGGGCTTGGTGGCCTCGGACAACGCGTCGCTACCAGGCCGCAACGGCAACCAGGGCGCAAGGAGCGTGCCGCCTGTTTCTTCGGACGCCCAACGCCCGGCCTTGAGGCCACGGCGATCCGCTTCGCGCCGGCGTACAACCACCACCTCAACACCCGTGGCCAAGCGGCATGCTTAACTCGGAGCGCACCAGTGCCGATAACTTCACACAGCGGTGACGCGGAAACGGCCGGCGCCGCGGCGCGCGCGCCGGTACGGCGTGGCCACAGTGAACGGCGGGGCGAACCCACACCGTGACCAGCGTGAAGATGCGGTCCCAACCGCGCGTGGAGCACCGCCATGCGCCGGTGAGGGCCCCGGCAACAAACGCGGCTGCACGTTCGGCAACGGCCGGTAACGGCCGATCGGCGAGCCGTTCCGCTTGTTCGCCTAACGGTCACCACGAGGCCCCTCATGCACACGGCGGCGGTTTTGCCGCTACACACCGAAACGGCCGGCCAGCGCCGGGCGCACGCCGGAACAAGAACGCGCGCGTCGCGTGTTGCTCGTTACGTTGGCACCCCGGACGACGCTGCACCAGGGAAGCCCGCGATGCGGCCGGCCGGCGGCCGTCGGCATAGCGGCCACGCATGCGAGCGGGTCGGGTTCCGCACGGTGTTTACGCCCCAAGGGGTCGCGACGTCGAATCGGCGGGCCGAGTCGACCACCGGCACCGACGGAACCGAGGTGGGGTAGGTATGTGGCCGTGGCGGACCATCATGTTCTTCACGACGTTCTGGGTCGGGTGCATCCTTGCGCTCGTGAACCCGATCTGGGGCGCGGTCAACTACATCATGATCTACCAGGCGAGCCCCTACGCCACATGGTGGGGCAGGCCGGTCGAAGACATCGGTCTGCGGCTCTCGATGCTGGCGATCGGGTTTACGGTGGTCGGCATCCTGTTGGGGCGTGCTCACGTCGTACGTTCGCGGCCGTGGTTGACGGGATGGGAGTGCGCCGTGCTCGGGCTGCTGGGCATAGCGGTAATCAACACGATCCTCGGTGTCGGTTTCAGCACCGAGACGACATACGACTTCGAGAAACTCTGGAAGATGCTCGTGTTCGTGTTCGTGCTGGCGCACCTGGCGACCACGCGCAGGAACCTACAGCTTGTTCTTTGGGCGCTCGTCATCGGTACGTTGTACCTGGGGTACGACGCGTACACGGCGCCGAAATGGCAGTTCGTCCACGGGCGGCTCAACCACGTCGGCGGGCCGGACTTCAAGACGACGTCGGGGCTCGCAGCGCACTTGACCGCCATCCTGCCGCTTGTCGGCGTCGCGTTTGTGACAGCGCGAAGCTGGCGGTGGCGTGCGTTGGCCGCCGTCGCGGGGGCGTTCGGGCTCAACGCGATCATCATGTGCCGGACGCGGTCGGCGTTCATCGGACTCGTCGTCGGCACGGGCGTCGCGTTGCTCGCCGCCCCGCGCGTACGGCGGCATCGCATTCGCGCGCTGCTGATCGTCGGCGCGTGCCTCGGCACGACCTTGACCGACACCAACTATTGGCTGCGCATGGAGACGCTCACCAAGCAAGCGACGTACGAGACGGAGCCGTCCACCGTCGGCAGGCTCCGCATTTGGCACGCGTCACTCACCATGATCGCCGACCACCCGCTCGGCGTCGGTGTCGGCAACTTTGCCAAGGTGATCGGCCAATACGATCCCGAGGTGCGGAGGCGGTCGTGCCACAACACGGTGTTGCTCTGCTTTGCCGAGCTCGGCGTACACGGCGGCATCCTGTTCCTCCTGATCGTCGCCCTGTCGCTCCGGTATATCCACGCGTCCGTCAAGCTCGCGCAACACAGCGACGCGCCGCTCGAGACCAAGCTCTTCGGGTACGGTCTCCTCGTGTCGAACGTGACGTACCTCGTCACCGGACTCGGCACCGAACGGCTCTATTGCGAATCGTTCTGGTGGGTCTTGCTCCTGCCCGTATGCCTGTATCGCGCGGTGCAGGCCGAAGCCCGCGCGGGGCGCAACGTGCCGCAGGAGGCCTGGCGGACCGCCGTGCCGGTACCCCGCTTCCGGCGAGGCGGCCGTGCGCTGCCGGAACACACGCCCGTCCCCGGCGGGACGCACCCGTAAGCGCGTGTCGAACAACGGGCGGCGATGTCGGGTCGCCGATGTCCTTCCGGACATCGCGGGGCACGCTGATGCGGACCGCGAAACCATGAAGTGCGGTACCCGGGTGGAGACGGCCGCCTGCGTCGCCGCAAGATGGAATCAGGGTTGACCATGGCCGCCATCCCGACAGTGCCCGCGCCGGTCGCGACGGACGTACCTCGGCGTCCGGTTCAGGTCGACGCATCCCACTACCGCGAAGCGTACATGACGCTCCCGCGGCTGCTTGCGTGTTGGCATCAGGCGAAAACCGTATCGGCATGCCGCGGGCAGCGGGTCCTTGAGGTCGGCCCCGGACCGGGACTGACCACCTGGTTGCTCCGCCGCTGGGGCTTCGACGTCGTGACCGTCGACATCGACCCGGCGCTACGCCCGACGTTCACCGCCGACATCGTACGCCTGCCATTCGGCGACGGCGCGTTCGACTCGGTCCTGGCCGCCGAAGTGCTCGAGCACCTCCCGTTCGCTCAGTTCCAGCCGGCGCTGCGCGAGCTCGGTCGGGTTGTCCGCGGCCATCTCGTCATAACGATTCCGTACCGCACGATCGGGATCGCCGCAGGCGTCAACGTGCCCCTGCTGGAACCACGCTTTGTCACGGTCGGCTGGCCGTGGCGCCGTCGGCATCGCTTCGACGGCCAGCACTATTGGGAGATGGGGCGTCCCGGTTACGGACGGCGTGCGGTGCGGAGCGCGATCCGGGCGGCCGGGCTGCACATCGTTCGCGAGTTCCGTAGCCCACTCAGCCTGTTCTGCTACGGGTTCGTCCTCGCCGGTCATGGATGATCGGCTACCGTGTGTGGATCTCGCGGGTCCGGCTGCTTCGCGTGCCGCGCGACTCGAACCGCGCAACAGCGTCCGCGACGCGCCCGACACGGCGCCGCGGCCGCAACGAGGCGGTGCTCGTCCAGGACCCCGGACCGCCTGCTCACGGGCGCGGCGCCGACGCGGACTTCTCCGACCACGCGCAAGTGGATTCGCCGGCTCACGCAACGTCCGATGCCGGGTTCGCGGTGCCGTCGCCGCCCCGGCCGAGCGTTTCAGCCGGCGCCGTGTCCTACCGATAACCCGATGGGAACGGCATGGACCATCGGCGGGGCCTACGCATGCGTCTTGACCGGTCGCGGGTCGGCGACAAACCCCTCGTGCTGGTCACGGTGGGGGGCGGCGGATGGCACCAGCAGGGTGTTCGTCTTGTGGAGCGGCTGTCGACGGCCGAGTTCCGATTCGCCTACGTCTACGGCATCAACAAGTTCGTGACAAGTACGCGCCGACTCACGATGCCGCATGACGGACCGCGCTACCCGATGCGCTGCATCGCGCAGACACACAGACACGCCGTACGGAGGTTCACGAATCTCGCCCGTTTTGCGTGGAGCCTCGCGGACGCGTTCCGGCTCATCCGGCGCCTGCGCCCCCAAGCGGTGATCGCCCTGGCAACCACCATGTCCGTGCCGCTCTTCGTGGCCGCCAGGTGTCTCGGGATTCCGTGTGTATTCATCGAGTCGCTCACGCGGAGTACGCGACTCTCCTGGACCGGACGCGTCGTGTATCACCTTCGTCTTGCGCAACGGTTCTACGTGCAATGGCCTGGGCTCCGCGAGCGACATCGCAGGGCCACGTTCGCCGGGGCCGCCGTATGATCCTCGTCACGGTCGGGACCGAACGCTTCGACGCACTCGTTTGCGAGGTAGACCGCCTGGCCGCGCGCGGACTCATCCATGATCGTGTGTACGCCCAGATCGGCATGAGCCGGCCAGCGCCCACCCACCTGGACTACGTACGCTACGATCGGGCGCTGCTGGACAAGGCGGCCGGCGCCGACCTGATCATCACCCA
>JBHHVO010000059.1:0-12379 GCA_046754365.1 Phycisphaerae bacterium
CGCGCCGCCGACGATCGACCGCGTCGGATGCACCACGATCGCCGCCGGACTCGCGCCGAGCTGCACGCCGAGCCCCTCGCACGCCTCACACCAGCCAAGCCGCGTGTTGAACGAGAAGTGGTGCGGCGTGAGCTCGTCATAGCTCGTGCCACACGCCTGGCACGATCGGTGCTGAGAGAATCGATGGTCCGACCCCGCACCGCGCCCGCGCGACCTACCCGCCGTCCGGCGCTTTGCGGGTCCACGACCCGCGCCGCCGCGTGCCGCCTTGCTGCCGCCGGACCGCGCATGCCCCTTGTCGCCGTCGGTCTCGTCCGCCGCCACGACCTGCGCGATCATGACACCGCCGCCGACCGTCAGCGCCTGCTCGACGCTGTCCGCGATCCGCGACGCGCGACGCCGGTCCACGACGATACGATCCACCACGAGCTCGACGTCGTGCCGGCGGCGGTGGTCGATGTCGATCGCGTCGTCGAGCGCATGCACGACGCCGTCGATCCGCACGCGCGCATACCCGCTCGCGCGCTCGCGCGCAAACAGCGCCTCGTAACGCTCCGTCCCGGACCGTTCGATCGGCGCCAAGAGCAGCACGCGCGTGCCGTCGCCGAGCGCGAGCACCTTCTCGACGATCTCATCCACGGATTGCGCCCCGATCGGCACATCACACGCCGGGCAATACGGCGTCCCGATCCGCGCCCACAGCACACGCATGTAGTCATAGATCTCGGTGATCGTACCGACCGTCGACCGCGGCGACTTGCTCGTCGTCTTCGCCTCGATGCAGATCGCCGGCGAGAGCCCGTACACGTGGTCCACGCGAGGCGGCTGCAACTGCCCGAGAAACTGACGCGCATACGCGCTCAGCGACTCGACGTACCGCCGTTGGCCCTCCGTGTAGATCGTGTCGATCGCCAGGCTCGTCTTGCCGCTCCCGCTCGGGCCGCAACACACCGTCATCCGCTCGCGCGGGATGTCAACGTCGATGCCCTGGAGGTTGTGCTGCCGGGCGCCGACGACGCGCACGAACCGCATCCGACCGCCATCACCGCGCCCCCGCCGTCTCGCGCCGCCTCGCGTCCGCCCGCCGCTGCTCACAATCGGTACGGCACCCCGATCCAGCACACCCCGCAGCGCCGCCCCCGTGTAAGACCGCTTCGATCGCGCGACCCGCTCCGGCGTCCCCGACGCGACGATCCGCCCGCCGCCGGCGCCCCCTTCGGGACCCAGGTCGATAACCCAGTCCGCCGTCTTGACGACGTCCAGGTTGTGCTCGACCACCAGCACCGTGTTGCCCGCGTCGACGAACCCGTGCAGCACCGCGAGCAGCTTCTTGATGTCGTCGAAGTGAAGCCCCGTCGTCGGCTCGTCGAGTACGTAAAGCGTCCGCCCCGTCGACCGCTTCACGAGCTCGCGCGCGAGCTTGATCCGCTGCGCCTCACCACCCGACAGCGTCGTCGACGATTGCCCGAGCTTGATGTAATCCAACCCGACGTCGTGCAGCGTCCGCAACATGTCCGCGATCTGCGGCACGTGTTCGAAGTGCCGCAGCGCGTCCTGAACGTCCATCCCCAAAACGTCCGCGATCGACTTACCCTTGAACCGAATCTGCAGCGTCTCGCGGTTGAACCGACGCCCCGAACACACCGCGCACGTCACCCAAACGTCCGCGAGAAAGTCCATCGCCATCTTCGTCGCGCCGTGACCCTCGCACGCCTCGCAACGACCGCCCCCCGCGTGACCGGTCTGCACGTTGAAGCTGAACCGCCCCGGCTTGTACCCCCGCATCTTCGAGTCCGGCAACCGCGCAAACAGATCGCGAATCCGATCGAACACCTTGATGTACGTCGCCGGGTTCGATCGCGGCGTCCGGCCAATCGCCGTCTGATCGATGTCGATGATCTTGTCGAGGTGCTCGAGACCGTCGATGCGGTCGTGCGCGCCGGGCTGGACCCGCTCCGCGCCGTTCAGGTCACGCGCAAGCGCCTCGCGGATGATATCCCCCACGAGCGAGCTCTTACCCGACCCGGATACCCCCGTCACGCACACGAACCGCCCGAGCGGAATCGACACATCGATCCCGCGAAGGTTGTTCTGCCGCGCCCCGACGACCGTGAGCCACGCCACGTCACCGTCGGTCGCCGCGGCCCCATCCCGAACGCCGCCGGCGCGAGCCGACGCGGCAGCCGGATCGCGCCCGGCATCGGGCCGCCCCAACACACCCGCGTCACGCCCCGCGGTGCCGCGCTCCGAGCCCCCTGCGCCAGATCGCGCGGACGCCCCTTGCATGCGGCGCGCCTTTCCCCGTGCGGACACTGCCATCGCGTCCGGGCCCCCTACTTCGCTTTGCGAAACACCGCGACGACGTCCTCGATCGGGACGACGTAGAGCTGATTGTCCGATTCAAAGTCCACCGGGATCGCGTGTTTGGGATTGAACAGCACGCGGTCGTATTGCCGGATCGGGAAATCGTCGTCGTGATCGACCATCGCCGACACCGCCACGACACGCCCGGTGATCGTCGGAATCTCGATCGAGTCCGGCAGCTCGATCCCGCCCTTCGTGATCTTCTTGTCCTCATCCTTGCGGATGAGCACGCGCTGGCCGAGCGGTTCCACCGTCTCGATCTTCGTGGATTTCGCTTTCGGCCTGTCAGGCATACCACCGCTCCCGCCGGTCCGCGTCACGGCTCCGCCACCGCCGACCCGCCGCGCCACCCGGACACCGTGGCGCCACCCCGATCCGCCGCGACCACGGACCCCCGCGACCCCGCCCCACGGCGTCCACCGACCGCACGATTCTAACCCCGACCCGCGCCCCGCCGCAACCAACCGACCAACCACACCCGACCCCCCAACCGCACCCGACTCCCCAACCCCAGGCGGCGCGCGCCGATTTTGCCCCGGGCGCGGTCTACGGTAAGCTCCACGCACGCCGACCGGCCCGTACGCACGGTCCGTCCCGCGCGTCGCCGTAGCGTCCGGCCCCCGTGCCGGACGTGACCACGGCCCCCGTGCCGGACGTGACCACGGCCACCGCGCCGCCGAAGCGTCCAAACGCGGTCCCGAACATAACCAAAGGAGAACCCATGATCGACCCACGCATGACCAAACTCGCCGACGTGCTCGTGAACTATTCCACCGCGCTCAAGCCCGGGGACAAGGTCCTCATCGAAGCCACCGACATCCCCCCGGACATGACGTGCGAACTCATCCGCGTCGCCCGCGCCGCCGGGGCGGACCCACTCGTCACGTTGAAATGCAACCGCGTCACGCGATCCCTACTCACCCACGGTTCCAAACCCCAGCTCGATCTCATCGCCGAGGTCGAGTCCATCCGCATGCGCAACGTCGACGCCTACATCGGCCTCCGCGGCAACCCCAACATCGCCGAACTCGCCGACGTCCCCGACGACAAACACAAGCTCTACCAGGAGACCGTCTGGAAACGCGTCCACCAGGAACTCCGCGTCCCGAAAACGCGATGGGTCGTGCTCCGCTGGCCCAACGCGTCCATGGCCCAACAAGCCAACCGCAGCACCGAAGCGTTCGAGGACTTCTACTTTGACGTCTGCACCATGGACTACGCCCGCATGGCCGTCGCCATGAAACCCCTCGCCGATCGCATGAACAACACCGACCGCGTCCGCATCGTCGGGCCCGGCACCGAACTCGCGTTTTCCATCAAGGACATCCCGGCCATCCCCTGCGACGGCAAGCTCAACATCCCCGACGGCGAGGTCTTCACCGCCCCGGTCCGCGAGAGCATCAACGGCACGCTCCAATACAACGCCCGTACCATCTACCAGGGCGTCATGCACGACAACGTCCGGTTCGAGTTCAAACATGGGAAGATCGTCGCCGCCACGAGCACGAATACGGAACATCTCAATACCGTGCTCGACACCGACGACGGCGCACGCTACATCGGTGAGTTCGCGATCGGCTTCAATCCCTACATAACGGAACCCATGCTCGACATCCTCTTCGATGAGAAGATAGCCGGGTCATTCCATTTCACACCCGGCCAGGCGTACGATGAGGCCGACAACACGAACCGGAGCAGCATCCACTGGGACATCGTCTGCCTCCAAGACACCGCCCACGGCGGCGGCCAAATGTACTTCGACGACCAGCTCATCCGAAAAGACGGCGTCTTCATACCCGAAGACCTCAAGCCCCTGAACCCGGACAACCTGAAATAGCCGGTGCGCCGGTCATGAGGATCGTATGAACACAGCGTAGGTGCCCCACCCTTTGCGTCGCGTACCACGGCGGATTCCATGTGCAACATCAACTCGCGACACAAAGGATGGGACACCCGCGCCCTGTCACGATGTTAAGGCGGTTCCGCGCGCCGTCCCGAACCGAAACGCTGAACCGGCTGCTCCGCACACCGGCCCCTGCGCCGCGGCGTTCCCTACGCGGCTACAGGTTCTCGACAAAGAGCGACTTCCTGCGCATCGAGCGCATCCGCGTACGGATCGCCTCCGCCACGCCTTCGGGGTCCGGCACGCCGTCGATCACGATCCGCGCGTTGGACACGTCGGTGGAAAGGATCTCCACGCTGCCAAGACCCATGAGCCGGTCGACGAACCGCTTCGAAACGCGGACGTCGTCCACGCGGATGAGTTCCGTCTGATCGATCGTCTGGCTCAAGATCCCGCGCTCGATGAAGAGCCGCTGCGTCGTCAGGCGATAGCGATGCCCCACCACCGCCACGAACACCCGGCCGACCACGATCGCGCCCGACACCGCGAACACCCCGACCACCGTCAACACCGCCGGCCAGAACGTTAGCCACGTCGTCCGCGACGCCACCATGCCGACGACCACAGCCACGCCGATGTTCGCGACCACCCACACCACGAGCCGCCCGATGAAGTGCTTCCAGTGCGTACGACCGGCCCAGATCTCGGTCTCCGCGCCGGGCTCCACACCGTCGCCGTCACCCCCCACGCCGGGCCCGAGCACCGCCGACGCCGGTTCATCCTTGGCGGCGCCAGCCTCCGCCGAATCACCACCACCATTACGCTGTAGATTGACTTTTTCCATGGTCACATGTCCCTCTCGTGGCCGGTTCAACGCCTTCACACGCCACCACGGCATGATACCGCCCCCGACAACGAGTGCACGGCGGATTCCCGCGCGCCACCGGCGTGCAGCGCCCGGGCACCACCGGTCTATAACCGGCCAAGGACCACACCCCGGCCGACCGTGGTGCGGCTCAGTCGCCGCCGCATCCGGCCGCGGATGCCCTCATGCGGACGGGCTGCCGGCCCGCCCGACCCGGGCACCGCCGCGGCGCCGCAAACCCCCGGCGCATACCCCGACATGCCCCGGCGGAACGCGGTATTTTTTTCTTGACGCACCCTGCTTTGAGCATAGACTTTCCGCCGGTTTTTTGCCTTGTGGGGATAACGGCCATGTGGACAGAACAAATCGAGCGTGGCGACGAGCATGCGACCCCGTCCGTCGATGAGCCGAAGCTGGTCCCGGTCGTGTTCGCCGACGACGCGAGCGAGGCCGATCGCTACTGCGGCGTGTTGGCGTACATGGGGGTCACGGCCATCGTGGGGGAACCCGGCGATGCTGGCACCCTGCCGCATCGGGAACAACTGCCGGTGCTGGTCGAGGCGGGTATCGACGAGCGTGCGAGCGAAATCCTAGCGTCCTACGACGCCGGGTCCCCGCGCGGTTGGGATGACGCCGCCGACGACCCGGTCGACGACGACGACGTGCTCCTCGACGACGACAAGGACGACCTCGACGACGACGACGAGTTCGACGACGAGGACGACGAGGACGACGAGGACGACGACGTCGATGACGACGACGAGGACGACGACTACTAGTCTGACACCGTGGGCGCCGTCGGCAAGCGATGCGTGGCATGCGCAAGCAGCAGCTCGCCCGTCGCGCCCGATGTCCGAGGCGCACGGGCTAACGAGTTTGCCCATGCCACCCGTCGCGCTCGGAAGCAAGTGGCCGGCAGCCAGACGCACACGAACATGCGTGAAGATGCGCCAGCGTGGCGGTGCGGGGCCCTGCGTGCCGGCTGCCCCATCGCTTCAGCCGTGGGGGACACGCGTCGCCACCGCGCGAACACGCTACGTCGCCGATGCCCGGCCGGCCGTGCGCCCCGTCGTCACGCCGCGCAGCCGCCGGCACGCGTCCTCCAGGTCCGGCATCTGCTTTGCATAGCAAAACCGCAACTGGTGTTCCCCGTCGGCCGGCTCGCGGTAGAACGCAGACCCGGGCACCGTCGCGACGCCGACCTGCTCCAGGATTGATTCCGTCGCCGCCGTCGCGCTCGGCCAGCGCCCCGGCTCGAACGACGCGAGCAGATAGTAGCTCCCCGCCGGCACGAACGGCTCGAACCCGATGCCCCGCAGCGTATCGACCAGCAGCTCGCGCTTCGCGAGATACTCCGCCCGCATCTGCTCATAATACGACGCCGGCAGCGTCATCCCCGCCGCGATCCCGTGCTGCAACGGCGCCGGCGCACAGATGTAAAGCAAGTCGTTGACCACGCCGATCCGGTCGATGATCGCCGCCGGCCCCACCGCATACCCGACGCGCCAACCGGTCACGGCATACGTCTTGGACGCGCCGCTGATCGTAATCGTCCGCGCCCGCGCATCGCCCAGCCGCGCGACGCTGATGTGCGGCGCACCGTACGTGATGTACTCGTAAATCTCGTCCGTCACGATCCATGCGTTGTGCCGCGCCGCCAGCGACGCGATCCCGCGAAGCTCCGCCTCCGTGTACACCTTGCCCGTCGGGTTGTTCGGCGTGTTCACCAGGATCATCCGCGTCCGCTCCGTGAACGCGTCCGCCAGCGCGGCCTCGCTATACGACCAATCCGGCGGATCAAGATCGACGAACCGCACCGTCACACCGAGCAGCCGCAGGAGATTCACGTGGTAGCTGTAGAACGGCGAAAACACGATACACTCGTCGCCCGGGTTGAGCGTCGACAGCAGCGCGCACGCGAACGCGCCCGCCGAACCGACCGTCACCGCCACCTCGTGTTCCGGGTCACACGCGACACCGTTGAACGCCCGCATCTTCTCCGCGATCACGGACCGGAGCGCCATGATCCCGCGGAGGTTCGTGTACGTCGCGTGGTCCGCGTCGATCGCCGCCTTCGCGCCGCGCTTCACCGCGTCGGGTGCGGGCTGATCACATACGCCCTGAGAGAGGTTCACGCCGTTCATCGCGGCGCAAATCGCCGAAAAACGGCGGATGTCGGACTGCCGGATCGTTCTCACGCGGTCGGCGATCGGGTTATCCACGGGGTCGGGCTCCTTTCAGGTAACGGCGATAGACCCGCGCGTCGCCCGTGCGCTTGTGCGGTGCCCGAACACCTGCGCAGCGCCCATCCGCCGACGCGATGTCCGGGCACCCACGTAATGCCTGCGCGGCAACGTCAAGTCCGAGCGCTTGCGTAACGCCTGTGCGCCTGGTGAATCCCTCTGCGACGCCCCACACACACGCGGCGCGAGCCGGCGCTGGAGCCCGCAGTATACACGCCACCACGACCGGCGCCCAACCGCCGCTGACACACACCCAACCGCCGGCGGCATGCGCCCCACCGGCGACGACGCGCGCGCCACCGCCCCGGGTCTCACGATCCCGGCGCCGCGACGTGACATGTCAGGAATCCTGTCAACGAGTGGCGTACACGACGAAACGACACGCGGCGCGCATCGCCCGTCACCGGAGTGCGGACGCAATCAACGGCGTTCCCGTAGCGGTCCGCGGCCTCACGCACGGCCGACCGGCGCCGTGGCCTGTGCCGGCGCGGCACCGGACGCGAGACCCGCTACCGCATCGACAATCCCGCTGTACGAACCCGGGAACGCGATCACCGCGTGTCGGCGACCGCGCCGTCCACCGCGCACCGCAAGCGCGTCGTCGACGGCCAACTGCTGGTCGTCCGGGGTCGCGACCACGACGTCGAGCCGCGCCCCGACGCCGTCCTCGAGCCGTTGCAGCTCCCGCACGCGCGCGTCCATCGCCCGCGGCGACGGCGCGTCCAGCACCGCGATCCGGGGCTTGCGGTTGTCCAGCCACCCGAGCTGATCGAAGAACAGCGACAGCGGATCCCCGGGCGCCCCGGTCGCCAGAACCGCGACACGCACACTCGCGTCCGCACGGCCCGCGAGCTCGAGCGCCAGCGGCTCACGGAATGCCCGGTCCGCACGCGATGCGTAGAAGATCTGCATCTCCTGCGTCCGCTCGACCGCTTCCGCCGCGATCGACCGGATCGCATCGCTGTTCAGACGCAATGCCTTCGCGTGCGCCGCAAACGGCAGCAACACCGCGTGCCCGCTGTCACCCAGCAGCAACGCGTGGGCGAGTCGGTTCGCCAGCGCCACGACCAGCGCGCTCTGAGCGTCGTGTGTCGTACGCTCGATGTGCTCGGGCGACAGCTCGTGCGATACCGCCACTTCGCGGATGTTCTTCGGCGTATCCCAAAGCAGCAGCAGCTCCTTCGTAACGTCGTCGTGCCCCAGACCGAACACCTCCCGCTCAACAACGATCAGCTCCACACGCCGCGCCGCCGCCTCGGCCAACACATAGCGGTAGTGGTCGGGAAACTGCGCATCGAGCATGAGCCGACCGACGTCGTGCAGCAAACCGCCCAGGAACACGTGTTCCGCGCGCTCGCCGCCGACGGACTGGTTGATGATGTCCGCCAGCGTCCCCGTCGCCAGCGAATGCTCCCAGAACCGCTGCGGCGTCAGCCCGCCGCTCGACGCCGTTTCGAAATGCTCGATCGTCAGGATCGTCGCGATCGTGTTTTTCACGCCGTCCATACCGATGCGTTGCGCCGCCTCGGCCAGACTCTGCACCCCCTTGCCCGTTCCGAAGAAGCTCGAGTTCGCAACCTTCATGACCTTGATCGACAGCGCGTGATCCCGACGCACCGCCCGCGCGACATCGTCGAACGAACTCTGGCTGCTCGAGGTAAGCGCCATGACCTGTTGCAGCACCGCGGGCACCGCCTTGAGTTGCGCCTCGTGCCGGATCCGCTCAAGCACATCCAAGCGCTTCAATGGCGCCGGCCGCGCCGATGCATCGCCCCCACCGGACACCCTGCTCGCCACACCCGCGCCGCCCGGCTCATCCGCGCCCACGCGAGACACGCCCGGCTGCACCGCCCCCGGCGCCGCCGACGGCGGCCCCACCACCGGCGCCGGCGGCCACGCCGGGGCGCCCCCCGGCGGAAGTGCCCCCCCGGGCCCCCCCCCGACCGGCGCCGACGGTGCCCGCGCAGCGCCCGTCGCCCCCGCCGGCGCACCAGGGCCCGGCGTCACCGCGTGCCGCCCCGCGACAGGCGCGGCCGCCTGCACCCCGGCCTGGGGTTCCTGTCCGACCACCGCCTGCACCCGCGCCAAGAGATCCGACAGGGAGAACTCCGACTTGAGCAAGTACCCCCGCACGCCCGCGGCAATCGCCTGCTTGATCGCGCCCGGATCCGACGACGCGGTCAGCATGATCACCGGGACATCGTGCGTCCGCGGCATCGCGCGCAACGACCGGAGACACGACAGCCCGTCAAGCCCCGGCATCGCAATGTCAAGCAGGATCAAGTCCGGCCGATGAGACTGCGCCAACTGCAGCGCCTCGCCGCCGTGCGATGCGCAGTCCACAACGTAACCCGCCCGCCGCAGCGCCGCGGCCACCGGGGCGCGAAACGCCAGCGTGTCTTCCACTACGAGAATTCGCTTCATGACGGTATCGTGCACACGATTTCCGCGGCGCCGCCGACCGGCGCCGGCTCCGCCAGATCACGGCGAAGGTGCGCCGTCACGGTCGTCCCCTTGTGGCGCACCGTATCCACGACGATACGCCCACCATGCGCCGCCACGATCCCCCTGCAGATCGCCAACCCGAGCCCGTTGCCCTGCACGTGATCTTCCCCCACCGCGCCGGAGTTCAGCGCAAACGCAACCCCCAACCGCGATGTGATCTCCGGCGGCATACCCTCGCCCGTGTCACCGACCTGGATTTGCACCCAAGATGCCCCGTCCTGCCGCACCGCCGCGCCCCGGACGAAGATGACACCTTCTTGCGTATGCTTCTGCGCGTTCGACAGCAGATTCATCACGAGCCGCCGCACGGCCCCCGCGTCGCCGCGCATCGTCAAGTCCGGCGGGTCCACGTCCAGCGTCAACCGCACACGCGCGCGATCCACGAGAGGCCGCACCGTGTCCAACGCGCTCCGACACGCATCCGAAACACAAACCTCGGACCAGTTCCACCGCGCGGCACCACTGCTCATGCGGGCGACGTCGAGCGTGTCGTTCACCGTCGCCGCCATCTTCAGCACCTCCGTGTGGATGCTCCGCAGGAACGTCTCGCATTCCTCCGTTTCCCGTGATTGCTCCTGAAGCAGGTATTCCGCCATCGCGCGGACACTCGCGAGCGGCGTACGCAGCTCGTGCCCGACGACCCCCAGCACGCGCTCCAGCGCGTGCACCGCGTTCTGCAGATGATTTCGCTCGCTCTCGATCCGGTACCGGTTCGCCGTTTCCGCCTCGAGCCGGACGATCCGCTGACCCGCCCGCAGACGCGCCAGCAGCTCCGGCGTCCCAGCCGCCTTGGTTACATAGTCGTCCGCGCCGGCGTCCAACGCCTCGATCACGCCCGCCGGCTCCGACGCCCCCGTGAGCAATACAACATACACAAGCCCGAGCGACGCGTCCGACCGGATCGCCCGGCACAGGTCCAACCCGTCCATGTCGGGCATGTCCCAATCCGTGATGACAAGTTGAATCCCGTGCTCCCGAAGGATCCGCAGCGCGGCCGCGCCATTCGTCGCCGTCACGACCTGGTAACCGATCGACACGAGCCGCCGCTCCAACAAACGCAGCATCGCCGGATCGTCGTCGACCACCACCACACGCGCGGCCGCGCCATCGCATCCGGGCCCGGACGTCGACTCGTCGGCCGCGCCCGCGCCCGGCCCAACCGCGTTCGCGTCACCCGCGCCACGAACCCTGCTCACGACACCGGAACGCTGCTGCGGTTCTCGTGTGCCGACGTTTGTGTCGGCGGTGCTTGTCGTGTGTTCCACGTTGTTGCCCGATCCCATACACTATCGACCGACGATGCGTGCCCGTCCGGCGGCGTCCGCTTTGCCAAGCGGCGTCACCCGTCGAATCCATCGGCGGCTCGCGAGCGGTACGGTCTGGTGCCGGCGGCGCTCCGTCGACGTGACAACGGCACCGATCCGAGGGCCATGGACGCGCGTCCGATCTGCGGGGGCCGCCGGTGACGCGAAAGAAACTCGGTCAGCCCCGTCATCGATTCATCGGTCGTCACCACGCTGGGAATAAGCATGTGCGTGCGAATGCCGCTTTCCACCAGCTCGCGAGCACACCGGGGCGCCGGCAACGCTTCACAATCGGGCAACCGGAAGCTATCGGACACACGGAACATCGTGCACACCGCACGGCCCGTCGCCCACGAACCCATCCCCGCCGCGGGGCGCAATGCCCCGTAAAACGACGATCCGCGATAGCATCCACCCCCCCGCGCGCAGCCGCCCCGCTCACGCGACACACCGCGAACGCCCTCACCCGATGAGATCCTACGCCACCGATGCCGGCACCGTCTTCATCGCCAACATGCTCGGCGCCCTCGCCGCGCTCGGCGTCCAGGCGTCGCTCGCCTGGCTCCTCATGCCCGCCGGTAGAGGGCAATACGCCGCCGGGCTCGTATTCGCCACCGTGCTCGTCCTCACGTTCGCGCTCGGGCAGGAAATGGCCAACGTGTTCCACGTCGGGTCCGGCGCGCTCACCCCGTCACAGGCCACATCGCAGAGCCTCGCCGTCGGGGTCGTCGTCAGCGCTTGCGCCTGCGCCGTCGGCTACGCCCTGACACGCACATCCCTCCCGTTTCTCAACAAGGCCCCCGTCCAGGTGTTCCACGCCGCCCTGCTCTGCGTGCCCGCGGCGCTGTTCCACATGTACCTCTCCCATATACTGCTCGGGCTCTCGGCGATCACGGCGTACACCGTCATCACGGTCGGCCCGTTCGTCCTCTTGTTGCTCGGCCTTTTGGCCGGCGCGTGCTTGGGTCTCAACGTCGCGACCGCGCTCATGCTCCAGGCGGCATCCAACGCCATCCTCGCCGCGGCCGCGCTCCTCTGGCTCCGGCGGCGACACGACGCACGTCTCGTCCCCCTCGACGCCGCCGCGCTCCGTCGATCCCTGCACTACGGCGCGCGCTTCTGCCTCGGCAAACTCTGCAGCCTCGCGAACGGACAGATCGGCACGATCGTCCTCTTGTTCTCGACCCGCGACGCCGCACAGGTCGGGCTCTTCGCGGCCGGCGCGCTCGTGCTCGCGAGCGCCCTGGCCTGGCCG
>JBHHVO010000060.1:0-12355 GCA_046754365.1 Phycisphaerae bacterium
TTCAAATCACCACGGTCCGTGCCGGGCGCTGCGGGACTTTCGTCCCGATCCGTGTGGGCCCCAACCAGCGCGACCGCGACGCAACCGTGTGGGAACAAGGCAGCCGGCGGGCCGCGAAGCAGCCGGGCGGTGCAAACCAACCCGGCGTCCAGGCTGCGGTCGAGCGGGCACACCGTCGACCGTGATCAACCCGCCTGCGTCGCGCCCTTTTGCAGCATCGGATCGTCCGACGGCACGATCAACGCCCGCCCCGGCGCAATCGGTGGAAACCCGTTGAGTTGCGCCGGCGTGTCCCATCGGTTCACCGCCACAACGCCGTATTGCAGACCGATCACGTGCTCGAGCAGCGTCGCCGTCAGGCCCGTTCGCTCGATGGACCGCGCGGTGAAGTCGGCGTCGCAGCCCGGCACCTCGAGCCGCACGACCTCGCCGCCCGCCCCGCGCACCGCCCGGTGAATATCATCGCGAAACGACGCCGGCTCGACGGCCACGCGGACATCGTGACCCACAAGGCGCCACGCCACATCGCTGTGATCCGTGAACGCCACGCCGTCGCCGACCGTGAGGCCGATGTGCCGCCCGGACGGAAACGCCGCCGCCAGTTCGTGTAGCCACACGCCGTACCGCTCATACGCGCCGTCGCCGGTCGGCACCATGACACGTACGCGATTCACGGGCTCGGAGACAATATCAACGAGCAACGCCACGGACCCACCGTGCAAGTCCAACTCGATGGGTTTCTCGTGCGGTCGCGCGGTACGCCGGAAGCCCGTACGCATGTCCCAGTCGGCCAGCAGCGGCAGCCACGCAAAGCGGTATCGCGATGCGAGCGTGTCGGCGTATGGACAGCGGTGCGGCGCCATGCGAACGAACTGCTTGAACCACGCCCACGCGCCGTAGACGCTCTCGACGTCGCCGGACGTCAGGCCGCTCCGTACCAGGATCACCGGCTTGGGCGCCAGCGGCAGGCCGTACCCGGTGTCTTCGTGGCCGATGGTGACGAGTTGTTCCGTAACCTCCTCGACCGGCGCGTCGGCGTCGTGCACCGTGATCTCGCGGAACCGGACCGCGGACTCCCGGAGCGTCACGCGGAGTTGCTCCACCCGTTCGAACGGCACGACGTACTGTCCGAGCGTGTCTTGCTGGCGTCCGAGTATGCTCAGCAAGAGATGCACCGCCAGGTTCGGCTCGCCTGCGGTCGACGCCGGTGCTTCGACCGGATCGAGGTCCAGCACGAACAGCCCCCCGTGCCGCGTTGCGCGGTACAGGCAGATCGGCTTGTCCGACGTCCGGTCCTGGTCACACATCGACACGAGGATCGTGAGCAGGTCGTGCCTGCGACACAGCGCCTTGAATGCCGGTGTCGTTACGAACTGGCGCTGCGCGAAGCTCCCGATCGCCCCGCCCGACCAGGCATATGCAAACGTGTCGTCGAGTGCGAAGCCCCGCGTCGCGAAATCGGCCCGGACGACCTTCGCGTGGATCGGGTCGTCCGGTTGCACGATCGTCCGAACCCGTACGGCGTCGCCCGCGAGTTTCGCCAGCGCCGGCAGCGACACCACCACAATGCGATCGGCCGCGAGCCTCACCAGTGCGGCGATCGAGCGCAATGCCCGCGGCGGCTTATCATCCGGCATGAGCACGGCGTCGGCCCTGACGCGCGCCGGGGTGAAACCAGGCGGCGCCACCGTGTCAACATCGCGCTCGCCACAAGCGACCCGCAGGATGCGTGTCAGCGGCCGATCGTCGGCCGTGGCGGAGCAGACGCACACGCTCTCGGCCGACATCGGCGGCGGCACCGCCAGCGGCGGCGGCGGAACCGCGAGCACATGCGATTCCTCGTCCGGTTCGAGGATGCGGATACACCGAACGTGATGGATGCGCGCCACACCGGCCGCGCCCTCCACACCCACGGCCATGCGCAACCGGCGCACGCCGTCGGGCATTTTGAAATACGTACGGATCACGACGGCGGCGCGCGTGCGGTGCACACCGGGTGTGGCGAGGCGGGCCCCGACCACTCCGTCTTCGCCGATCGGCTCGACCGATAGCACGACCCCGGCGCGCTCGTCCGGACCGGTGAGATCGCACGACACGGTCGCCTCAACGCGATAGTACGCGTTGCGGCGGCACTTGACGATCTGCGACCAGCCCGCCGTCCCACCTTCGCGCCCCGACTCGATCGTCATCACGCTCGTGCCGCCGGTGCCCGGCCCCGGCGCGCGCGTCCATCGGCACGCGCTGTCGCTTGTCCAGGACCAGCCGCGCGGCTCGGCTTTGCCGCCGGCGAAGTCGGGGTTGCGGACTACGTTCACGTCGTCGGCCATGTGGTGTCATTCCCGGGTCTTTGGCGAACCGTCGAGCGTTGTGTATAACGATGCATGACGGCCATGGCAATCCGCCGGACACCGCAACACGGGTCCGTGACAGTATCGGCGTCGGGCGGTCATCAGAGCACCGGGTGCTTGCTCGGCGGCATGTTGCGCGATGCGTTGGTGGGCTCGCGCCCGCCGCTCTGAGGATCCAGACCCTACGCCGCCGATTCTGTCACAGACCGCCACAACACGGATCGACGCCGCGACATGAGTGTACCATCCAACCGACAAGCGACCACGAACCCGCACGAACCGCCGTCGTCCGCACCACCGGTCGAGCCGCGGGATGCCCCTACCGGATCGACATCCACTGCGGGGACCCGCGAGGCGCAAGCGTCACACGACGGAGCCTACGCCGACACCGGCAGCGAGCCCGGGGAAGCCGCTTCGGCACCACATGATCACGCGGGTAACATGGCCACGGATCCCACGACCGCGGCCAACACGACCGCGGCCGCGCATGCGTCCGGCGGCGGGCCGGCGAGCGCGCACGCCGACCCAGCCGCCGACACGTCCGCGGACGCTACCGCCGAGGCGTCCGCCGGCGCCTCGGACACGCATGCCCCGGGAGACGGCGTCACTGTGGAATCAGTCGTCGAGGCGTTGCTGTTCTCGACCGATGCGGCGGTGTCGCCGGGCAAGATCGCGCAGTTGCTCGGCGTCGGCGACGGCAGCGACGTGAAGCGACACATCGAGCACCTCAACCGGCGGTACGAGCAGCACGGGGCGTCGTTCCGGATTCAAGCAATCGCCAAGGGCTACCAGATGCACACGATGCCGGTGTACGACCGGTGGGTGCGCAAGCTCGTCAAGGTCCGGTCGGAGTCACGCCTCTCCAAGGCCGCGCTCGAGACCCTCGCCGTGGTCGCGTACAAGCAGCCCGTGCTCCGCGCCGACATCGAAGCCATCCGCGGCGTCGCCGTCGGCGACATGCTCGTTCGGCTTCGCGACATGAACCTGGTACGCATCACGGGACGCGCCGAGGACATCGGTAGACCGCTCCTGTACGGTACGACGCGGAAGTTCCTCGAGGTCTTCGGCCTGCGCTCGCTCAGCGATCTTCCCAAGCTCGACGAGGACAGTCCCGACACGATCCCGCCGCTCAAGATCGCTGCCGACGACGCCGGCGCCTCCGAACCGCCGACCGGATCGGCCGGCCAGTGCGACCCGCCCGAAGCCCGTGAGCCATCCGAACCGAGCGACGCGCCGCCCGGAACCCAACCCTGACCGTCGGGGAGCGGCTGCGCGAACGTCGCCCGACTGGCGTGCAGGCTTCCTCGCGGTCGCGGCTCCGATTACCGATCGATTCACGTGTCTCGTAACGCTACTGCATCTTCACGCCGGTTCGTGTGGGTCTGGCTGCCGGCCGGTTCCGGGCGGGCGCGGTTCGGATCGGACCAAGAACCCACCAAACGAAGTGTCACCATGCACGAGCAGACCGCTGAGCAACACGCGCCGATCGGCGTCGAACCGGCGGCAACGCGCGTCACACCTGTTGCGAACCGGCACGATTCCGCGTCGAACGCCTGAAAGGCGGATTCTTCGACGCGTGGCCGGGCGGACGACGCTCGACAGGACCACGCGTAGCGACGGCGTGTCGTGAGGCCGTGAGCGACCGGCGTGCTCGAACCCCGGCCTTACCGCGCGATCGCCATCGCCGTAAGCATGTAAATCGTTACGCAAACCGCGTCGTTGGTTGTCGTCACGATCGGCCCCGACGAAATCGCGGGGTCCACGCCGATCTTGCGGAACGTGAACGGCAGCGCGACGCCGAGGCACGCCGCCACGAGGATCGCCACCGTCATGGCCAGGCCGACGGCATACGCGACGCGGTACGGCGCAGCGTATTGGCCCGGTCCGTTGAGCCAGACGAAGAACGGAAACGCGACCGACACCAGCACCCACGCCGTCAAGCCGCACACCGGTGCCAGCGCCAGGGCGACGCGGCCCTCCCGCGGGATGACAAGGCGGAGCTTCGTGAAGCTGTACTCCCCCGTTGCGAAACCGCGAACGATCACGGTCGAAATCTGGATCCCCGCATTGCCGGCCGTCGCACCGATCATCGGGATGAACAGCGCCAATGTCGCAAACAGCGCCACGTCGAAATGGCGCTGACCGACCGCAAGCGACGTGGCCGACACGAGCGTTCCCGCGATGCAGGGCAGCAGCCACGTCAAGCGCACGATCGCCGCCCGTAGCGCGGACGTCGTGTCCAGCTCCGCCGGGTCCGTACCGGCCATGCGCAGGATGTCCTCCTCCGCCTCCTCGTCGGCGACGTCGAGCAGGTCGTCGTGTGTGATGCGGCCGATGAGCCGCCCCGCGCTGTCCACAACGCCGGCCTCCGACGCGTCGTATTTCCGGATGATCTGGACCACCGTCTCCTGGTCGTCGCTCGCCAGCACGACGACCGGATCCGGTTCGCTGATGTCACGCAGCACCGTGTGCGGGGCGCCGGTGACGAGCCGCCGCAGTGCAACGGTGCCGATCGGCCGCTTGTCATCGTCGACGATGTAGACCTCGTGAAGTTCGTCGTTCTGCGTCGCGCGGCGGACGTATTCCACGGCGTCCGCGACGGTCAGCGACGCGGGTATCGCCACGACTTCGGGTGTCATAATGCCGCCGGCGGTGGTTTTGTCGTACTCCAGCAGCTCCTCGATCGGCTCCGACTTCGCCGCGACCATGTGCTCGAGGATTTCCCCGGCCTCGTCCTCGGGCATGTCGCCCAACATGTCGGCCGCGTCGTCCGGAGGGAGCTCCGACACGAGCTCGGTCAGCGACTTGGTGCCGAGCTCCTCCACGACGTCGCCGCGGATCGCGTCGGCCAGCAGTACGACGATCTCCGCCGTTGTGCGGGCCGGCAGCGCATACAGAATCCGCGACCGGTCCGCCTCGCTGAGTAGCTCGAAGCAGCCGGCGATGTCCGCGGCCCTGACGTCGGCGAGGGCCGCGGCCAGCGCACTGTCGTCCGTTGCGGTCTTCAGCGCAGCGGCGATGCGATCGCGCGTGCCTTGAACGTCCGACGTCATCGTCATTTCACAGGCTCGTATGTCCGTAGTATCACGAGCAAGACCCCGACGCCGTACGCGCCACGCACCCACCGCGAGCGGCGTAGCTCCGTTGCAACTGGTCGCGCCGGTGACGGGCCATTATGATCCGCACCGTGTCGGACGCAACGCCGCATGTTCCCTGCCGACCGCACCGCTCGCCCGTGCGCCGAGGCGTCGTCGTCGTGTGTGATCCGGCGCGGCAGGTCATTGCATCCGCCTGGGCTTGTCGGTCCGCTGGACCCGATACGCACGCGCCACCGTACGTAGGGCGCCGACCCACATGCCCGCGGGGTCGCGCGCGCCGCCGGCGTGCGTCCCAGAACCCCGCATCCGCCAGGACGGATGGAGACGCCGCATATGATTACCCGGATCGCGTATGGGACGCTGGCGCTGCTCCTGTTGTTCGCGCTGTTCGCCGCTGACGTGAGGATCGCTCAGGCCCTCGCCGTGGACGTGCGCATCGCCCGGGCGCCAGATGACGAACGTCCCGACGCCTCGCGCTGGTGGGACGGCCACATCGGCGACCTGCTCCGCCGGGGCAGCGTCATTCCCGCGTGCTACCTCGTCGTGTTGCTCGCGGCGGCCACGGAAACGCGTCGGCTCTTCTGCGCCCGATCGATTCATCCGCATATGGGCTTGGCGTACGTGGTCACGGCCGCGCTCATTCTGGCGCCCTGGTTGTCTGCGGCGGGGTGGCTCGGCGGCGGCATCCTGCCGGGCCGCACGCACTACTGGCAGGCCGTCATCCTCGTGGCGGCGGTGCTCGGCACGGCTGTGTCTGCGATACGCCGCGGCGATACGTCAACTACGATCCGCGACGTCGGCGCGACCTGGATCATCATTCTGTATCTCGGTGTCCTCGGGTCGTTGGGGGTCCAACTTCGATGTGAGACCGGGGGGCTGAGGTGGGAAGGGGCATGGCTGCTGCTTATCACGATCGTGGTCACGAAGTCCGCCGACATCGGTGGCTATTTCGCCGGGTCGTTTTTCGGGCGGCACCGGCTGGCACCCGCGATAAGCCCCGGCAAGACCGTCGAGGGCGCGATCGGCGGTTTGCTCATGAGCGCGTTCGTCGCGGTCGGCTTCGCGTGGGCGGGCGGTATGCTGAACGCGCGTACGGCGCACTACGTGATCGATACGGACGCCCACCCCAACTCGGTCCAGCGCGTGGTAGGAGCTTCCCGTGGGCTCGACGTGCTCGGGGATGTCACGAGCGCGTTTGCGCGCAGCGCTTCAGAGTGGCTGCCGTCGCCAATCATTGCTGCTTTAGTTTTTGGATTGTTGATTTCAGCGTCCGGACAGATCGGCGATCTTTTCGAATCAAGCTTTAAACGGGATGCACATCTCAAGGATTCTGGCAGCGTCATCCCGAGTTTCGGGGGTATACTTGACCTGGTGGACAGCCCGCTCACGGCCGTCCCCGTGGCGTGGTTTTTGTTCAGCCTCGTATTGGGTTGACGGCACAACCGTGGATGGCGGCGGTCTCTCGCGGCGGTTCCGTCGGTCTGTTGGGTCTGTATGCCGCGGCAGAACCCGCGGGCGCGCGTCCCGGCGATGCGTGTGGCTGTGAGGCGCTCGGCTGCACGGCGACGCGGGCACGGTCGTGTACGCGACCCTTGCGGACACGCCCTACGGGCGGTCCGTCCGTGCGTCGGTGATGTGGCCGGCGCGCCACCCGGTCGGACCGCGGGGCGTTGTGGGCGCAGTAGGAACGGTTTGGAAACGACCATTCCCATCGAGGATCCTTCGCGGCGTGGGGCGTTGTACGGTCCGGCCGACCGCAACCTGCGGCTCATCCGCGCGGCGTTCGACGTGCAGATCACCGCACGCGACAACACGGTGTACCTGCGCGGCGACGATGCGTCGGTGACCAAGGCGGCGCGGGTGATTACGGACCTTCAGCGGTCGCTGCGCGTGCGCCCGGATGTGACCGACGAACTGGTCCGCAACGCGATCGGTCAGGCGGAAAGCGACGGCGCGAGCGGCGGCGGGCCGGCGATCGAGGTGTACCAGACCGGCGCACGGATTGTGCCGAGGGGGCCCGGGCAGCGGCGGTACGTTGACTCGATCGCCAAGCACGACCTGACGTTCTGCGTCGGTCCAGCGGGGACCGGCAAGACGTACCTCGCGGTGGCGGTGGCCGTCTCGCTTCTCAAGCAACACAAGATCAAGCGCATCGTGCTCGTGCGGCCTGCGGTGGAAGCGGGTGAGAAGCTCGGCTATTTGCCGGGAGACCTCGTGGCGAAGGTGAACCCGTATTTGCGGCCGCTGTTCGACGCGATGCACGACACGATGACGTTCGACCAGATCAAGCGGTTCATGCAGAACGACGTGGTGGAGGTGGTGCCGTTGGCGTTCATGCGCGGACGAACGCTCAACCACGCGGCTGTGATATTGGACGAGGCGCAGAACTCGACGATTCCGCAGATGCTGATGTTCCTCACGCGGCTCGGGCACGGTAGCAAGATGATCGTGACGGGCGACGACAGCCAGAGCGATCTCGACGATGCGATGAGCGGTCTCGGCGATGCGATCGCGCGGATCGGCACGATACCTGGTGTCTCGGTGGTGCGCCTGTCTGGATCCGACATCGTGCGGCACCCGTTGGTGCAGTCAATCGTGGGGGCGTATGGCGACCGGTCGGCCTCCAGCGCCGGGTGAGCCGGCAGGCGTCGGAGGCCGGAAAGGGACGGGGACGTCTCGGACGCCCGATAAGATCGGACGGATTGTTTGACCATGCATATCGGGCCGGTTTTTGGTCGAGACGCGTGCGCGGTCGAGCCGATCGGCGTAGTTGTACGACGTTGGGATACCGGAGTCCGGTAAGACACACGGCATGTCACGTACTTCCGCAAAACACAAGATACGCCGGCAGCAGGTTCGCGCCCGCCGGGCGCAAGCGACGGGATCGCGCTGGAGCCGGCTGCTTGCACGGGACCGTCTGTGGTGGGGCCTGGCGGTGCTCGGTTTCATGATCGCGGCATCGGCGATCGCATTGTCGGGCGAGGCGACGATCCGGTACTCGGTCGGGCAGCGGATCGACCGGCCGATCCTGGCGGAAGTGGAGTTTCAGGTTCCCGACGAAGCCCGTACGCGCGAGGACAAGGAGGCGGCGCGTGCGGCGACGCCGAGCTACTATCGCTGGAACGCGTCATCGCTGACATTCGACCGCGTCCGCAGCGACCTCATGCGGTATTATGAAGCCGGCGTCGGGGCGGAGACGTTCGAGGCATTCCAAGAGGCCGTGGCGGCGTTGGGTTGGCCGGCGGACGAGGCGGCGTACACGCGGCTGCGCGGCATGGGGGATGATGAGGGGCGAACGCGGTTCCAGCGGTGGGTGGATGGTCTCAAGCTTGAGCATGAGTATGTGTTTCGCGATCAGGTCTCCGAGGCGCGGACGCCGCCCAGCAGCGTCAACCACATTCTTCTGGAGGCGATGACGTCGGATGGTGCGGCGTCCAGCAAGGAGGTGCCCTATGCCGACCTGGTGTCGATCAATAGCCGGACGGCGCTGGAAGGACGGGCCGCGCAGATCGCAAAGGGGTTTCCGTTCGAGGCCCGCGAGTTCCGTCCGGTAGTCGAGACGGTCGTGCTGGCGACGTTCTCGGCGCAGCCGACGATCGTGTACGACCAGGAGCGTACCGTGGCGGAAATGACGCGCGCCGAGTCGTCGACGCGCGAGGCGAAGGTGACGTACGAGAAGGGCAAACCGTTCATCAGCGCGTCCGACGGTCGCCGTCTCAGCGGCAAGCAGTACGACCTGCTCGTGGCCCATCGCGCCGCGTACAACCGCTTCCTCGCGAGTGACGATCCCGATGCCGTGGGGCTGCGCCGGCAGCAGTGGCTCCAGCGGGCCGGCGTGGTCGCGCTCGTTGTGTGTCTTTCGATCGCGTTGTTCAGCTATACGGCGACGCACCAGGATCGCGTGTTTACGATACGGGCCAGGACGATCGCGTTCGCGGGGCTCATGCTGGGCGCGGTGGCGGCGTCGCGGGCGCTGGATTTCAAATGGCCGCAGATTCCGGAGCTGATTCTCGCGCCGTGTTTGCTGGCGGGCATCGTCCTTGCGATCGTGTATCCGCAGCGCTTCGCGCTGGGTGCGATGAGCATCGTCGCGGTGTTGGTGGTAATCACGGTGCGTGGCGACGTGGCGCTGTTGCTGACGCTGCTGGCCGGGCTGGCGGTGGCGATCCATCAGCTCGATGAGATCCGGTCGCGGACGAAACTCATTACGGTAGGTTGTCTCACCGCGATGGCGGTCGCGCTGACGTCCACTGCGGGCGCGCTCGTGGCGCGGGAGTCGCTTCAGTATGCGTTGCAGCGGCATGCGCTGTGGGCGGCTTCAATGGCGATGCTGTCGGCGTTTGTCGTGTCGGGTGTGCTGCCGTTTATCGAGCAGCTTTTCAGGGTCGCGACCTCCCTGACGCTTTTGGAATGGCGTGACCCGACCAAACCCCTGCTGCAACTGCTTGCGCGGGAGGCGCCGGGGACGAACAACCACAGCCTTGTGCTGGGCACACTCGCGGACGCGGCGTGCGAGCGGATCGGCGCCAACGGTCTGCTCGCCCAGGTCGGCGCGCTGTATCACGACATCGGGAAGATCCACAAGGCGGATTATTTCGTCGAGAACCAGGAGGGGCGCATCAACCGGCACGCGAACCTGTCACCAACGATGAGCCTGTTGATCATCCTCGGGCACGTCAAGGACGGTGTGGAAATGGCCAAGGAGTACAAGCTGCCGCGGGCGTTGCACCAGTTCATCGAGGAACACCACGGCACGACGGTGGTCCGCTATTTCCATCACGTCGCGGCGGAAAAACAGCCGCAGATCGCGAGCGGCAAGCACGACCGCGAGGTCCCGGAGGCGGAGTTCCGCTATGCCGGTCCCAAGCCGCGGTCCCGGGAGTCCGCGGTGCTTATGCTTTGCGACGGGGTCGAGGGCGCGGTGCGCGCGCTCCAGGAACCGACGGTCGGGCGGATCGAGGGGGTGGTGCACAAGATCGTCACGGATCGCCTCAATGACGGGCAGTTCGATGACTGCGATATCACGCTCAAGCAGATCCGGCTCGTGGAGGAGTCACTGGTCAAGAGCCTCTGCAGCATTTACCATGGACGTGTGGCTTATCCGAAAGCGCAGCGAGCCGCGGAACAGCCGGCGGTTCAGGAAAAGATGAGCATCTGACGCCGGGTGGCGGTGCCCACGCCGCCGGCGGACCCTCCGATGGACGACGACGCCCCCCACGACATAGCCATCGCCCGCATCGGCGGGAAGGTTGCCGGTGCTGATGATCGCTGCCTCGCCCGGATTCGAGCGGCGATTCGTGAGACGCTTCGCCGCCACGACATAGCGTCGGCGCATATCAGCGTGGGCCTGATGGACGACGCGCGCATCGCCCAACTCAACGAGCATCACCTCGGCCACACCGGTCCGACCGACGTGCTCACGTTCGATCTGCGGGATGACGTGACGGCACCGATCGACGGGGACATGGCGATCTCGGTGGAGACCGCCGCCCGCGAGGCGGCGCTGCGGCGGCACGACGTCACGGCCGAGCTCATGCTCTACGCCATCCACGCCACGCTCCACTTGCTGGGGTACCGCGACGACACCGAAGCGGACGCGGCGCGGATGCACGAGATGGAAGATGCCGTACTCGTTTCACTCGGTGTCGGGGCCGTCTACCGCGCGAGGGCATCGTGAAGGTTGCGCTCGTACAGATCACGCTCGACGGAACAAGTCATGCCGTCAACCTCCAGGGGATCATGGCGGCCATCGACCGCGCGATTGATGTCGTGCCCGCGCCGGATCTCGTCGTGCTGCCGGGTGCGTGTGATACCGGTGGGCGCCGCCTCGCCGACGGTCGGTCCAGCGCGGACAGCCGGACGATGCTCAGCGATCGTTCCGTGACCCGTAGCCCGCAGCCCGTCGTGGACGCGCCGGGCGTGGCCGTGCTCGGGGCGTGCCACGAGACCGTGGCGCTCAAGGCACGCGACTGGGGCGTGTACATCGCTGCCGGCATGCACGCTCGGATCGGCGGGTTCGATCGGCCGTGCACGCTGCTCTTTGACGCCAACGGCGACGTGGTCGCGCGGGCGTGTGCGATCGCCGACCGCCGCGCCAAGGCGGGGCCGCTGTCGTTCTGGCGGTCACCGGTCGGGATACTCGGTGTGTGCCCGCCGATCGTGGAGGGCCGTCCGGACAGAGCGGGAGCCGACGTCACACCGGTTCGGGGTGCGTTGATCGTGCGGCCGGTCGTGTCGGAAGGAAAGGTCGCCAAGACCGGCCGACGGCGCCCGCCCGCGCTGGTTGCGGCGGTGCCCGGCGGCGCAACCGGTGCGTACTGGGGTGTGGCCGCAGCGGCGGGCGTTGCGGCGGGTGTTACGCGCGTCGTGGGACCGGACGGCGGCGTGGTGGCGGCATGCGACACGGCTGAGCAGACGATTCTGTACGCCGACGTTCCGCTCGATGTGGCGCGCTTGTCGTCGGCGCGTGCGACGTCGGAGGGGGATGGTCATGCGACTTGATCGATGTTGGCCTGCGCCTGGGCAAAGTCCCGGTGTTTCGTCCATGGGGCGTGGGTGGGTCGACCGTATGGGCGCGGCGAACGGGCCGGTCGCGGCGCCGCATGGGCTGGAGCCCGTGGCACGGGTTTCGCGGTGTTTTCGGGTTGGGTGATGCGATGATCTGGGTCGGCCTCGTATTCATTGCGGTCATGACGGTGTTTGCGGCGCTGAATCTCGCGCTGCGTGTGCCGTCGTACCGTCGGATCCAGGAGGCGTTCGAGCGACGTGGGCGATCTGAGGCGTTGGAGCGGTATGTCGTGCTGCGCGGTCAGTTCCTGCTTGCGACGGGTTGTCTTCGATCGGCCGCGACGTTGGGGTTGCTTCTGGTGGCCCTGGCGTTGGCGTGGGGCGATGACACCGGCTGGGTAT
>JBHHVO010000061.1:0-12321 GCA_046754365.1 Phycisphaerae bacterium
ATCGTGTCGATCGCGTCGGGTTCGGCGACACCGTCCTGCAGGCATGCCACCGCCTCATTGATCATAGGCATGAGAATCCGGTTTGACACGAATCCGGGGTGGTCGTGACACGACACCGGCGTCTTGCCGACCGCCTCCGCGACCGCCATGGTGCGCGCGACCGTGTCATCACTGGTGCGCAGGCCACGAACGACTTCGACGAGTTTCATGAGCGGCACGGGATTGAAAAAGTGCATCCCGATGAACACGTCCGGGCGATCCGTTACGGCGGCGAGTTGCGTGATGCTGATGCTGCTCGTGTTGGTCGCGAGGATGCCGTCGTCGGCCAGCGCAGACTCAACGTGCTTGAGGATTTCAATCTTGACGTCCACCCGCTCGGTCGCCGCCTCGACGATGAGCGAAACCTTGCCGAGCTCGCCGACGTCCGCCACGGGTCGAATCCGTCGCTTTGCTGCGTCGGCGTCTCCGGCCGACATCTTGCCTTTCTCCACCGCACGGCCCAGCATGCGGCCGATGTGCGTCTGCGCGTCGTCCAGCACGTTTCGCGCGGCATCGTGCAACACAACGTCGTAACCCGATTGCGCAAACACCTGCGCAATACCGCGCCCCATCGTACCGGCGCCGATGACGGCGATGCACTTGGTGTCAGTCATATCCGCGTCTCCGGAAAACGCGTGCTGCAGGCCGCACGCAAGTGCCTGTACGTCGGTGTCATGCGCGGCCCACAGTGCATCCGCCGCAACAGTGCCATAACCCGCGCTAACAGCCTCCTCCAAGAATCCCCTCCAACTCGCGCCGCAGGATCGGGACTTTCTCCTTCACCACAAACCAGACGATCTCCGGATCCAGCACATCGTAGCCATGCACCAGTACGTGGCGGAACCCGATGATCCTTTCATGCTCGCTGATGCCGCGCGCCGTCGCTGCGTCTGTCGAACGCAATTGCAGCATGGCCTCCCCGATGATCTGCAGTTCACGCTCAACAGCACCGCGGAATGCACGGTCTTGTATGTACCGCTCCAGAGACTCGCCTTCCGTGAACTCGAGTAGAAATCCACACGAGTCAAGCATGTCGAACACATATTTCTCACGATCACGCGGCATACACAGGCTTCCGACTCTCGTTGACACGCCGGACAAAATAGGGATTGCGCATCGCGCGGGCCTCTACCAGATCGATCCGCGTGCCGAAGAGCGCCCGCAACGCCTCCCACAGCCCGAAGTACGCCTCGTAATGCGCTCCTGGAGTCATCGGAAAAAACACCACCAGGAAATCGAGGTCGCTCTTGGCGGGATCGTACGTCCCATCCGCGGCGGAACCGAAAAGCTCCAGGCGACGCACCCGATGCCGGCGGCACAGCGCCGTGAGCGCGTCGCGTTGTTTATCGATGACGTTGATCACGCTGCGAACCTCCGCGACAGACGCCGCCATCCCGAACCTTCGCCATGCACCGGCCATGTCACGCCGGCGTGCTCAGCGATCGCGCAATAACCAATCTCTGGATTTCGCTCGTACCCTCGTAAATCTCGGTAATCTTCGCGTCGCGCAGGAACCTTTCCACCGGGTAATCCTGGCAATACCCATATCCGCCGAACACCTGCACCGCGTGGTTGGCCGCTTGCGAACACGTCTCACTCGCATACAGCTTCGCCATCGCGCCGGACCCCACATAGTCCCGCCCCGTGTCCTTGCACCACGCCGCCCGGTAGACCAGCCCGCGCGCCGCCTCGATACGACACGCCATGTCCGCGAGCTTGTTCTGAATCGCCTGAAACTCACCGATCGGCCGGCCGAACTGCACACGCGTCTTCGCGTATTTCGTCGCCTCGTAGAGACACGCCTGTGCGATCCCCAGCGCCTGCGCGGCGATCCCGATACGACCGCCGTTGAGCGTCGTGAGCGCCACGCGAAGCCCGCGCCCGCGCTCCCCGAGCAGCGCGTCCTCACCCACGACGCAATCATCAAACACGAGCTCCGCCGTCGACGAGCACCGGATGCCGAGCTTTTTCTCGAGCTTGCCGACCGTCAAGCCCGGGGTCGGCTTGTCCACGATGAACGCGCTCAGCCGCCGCTTGGGCTCATCGGGGTCCGTCACCGCGATGAGCACCATGACCCCGGCTTCGTCGCCGTTGGTCACGAAGTTCTTCGTGCCGGTGATGTGCCAGCCGTCCGGCTTGAGTTCCGCGCTGCACGTCGCCGCACCGGCGTCGCTCCCGCTGCCCGGCTCCGTCAGCGACAGGCAGCCGATCGTCTCGCCGGAGGCGAGGCGCGGCAGGTAACGTGCTTTTTGGGCGTCGTTTCCGAACACCATGATCGGTTCAACGCAAAGCGAATTGTGCGCGCTGATCAACACCCCCGTGCCGGCGCAGGCCTTGGATAGCTCCTCGACGACAATCGTCGACGCGACCGTGTCCAATCCCGCGCCGCCGTACGCCTCCGGAATCGAGATCCCGAACAGGCCGAGTCCCGCGAGCTGCTCCCGAAGTGTCGTCGGCATCGACGCATCACGATCCCGCTGCGCAGCGCCCTTGGCCACCTCCTTCAACGCAAACGCACGAATCGACTCCTGCAGAAGAACGTGATCTTCACCAAGGTCGAAAGTCATCGAACCATTCCCAAGACAACGTGCCGCGAGCGCTTCACACCCGGACCGCCCGCCCACGGCCTCCAACGAGACCGGGCCGCCGACACGCGAAGCGCGACGGCATCACCACAACCCGGTCACGGGTTTCCAGGTATATCGGGACGCGACCGCGGCCGGCGCGGCGCAGCGACGAGCGCACATGCACACCGACCTGACGCGCGCGCCACACGCCTGACCGGTCGATGGCGTCAACCACAAGCACGAGGGGCGTCTCCACAACGGCCCCGCGCCGACAACCGCCGGCCTCGCCGCGCGGCAACCGGCGTCCACAACACCGCGTCCTACGCATCGAGCAGGTGCCGGGCGATGATCATGCGCTGGATCTGGCTGGACCCCTCGCCGATCTCGCACAGCTTCGCATCGCGCATGTACCGCTCGACGGGCACTTCCTTCGTATAACCCATGCCGCCGTGGATCTGAATCGCGTTCAGGCACGCCCGCGTCGCAATCTCGCTCGCGTTGAGCTTCGCGATCGACGCGGCGATGTTGCACGCCTTGCCCGCGTCCGAAAGCATCGCGGCCCGACGCGCAAGCAGCCGCGCCGCGTCGATCTCCGTTACCATGTCCGCCAGCATGAACTGGATCGACTGCTGCTCGAAGATCGCCTTCCCGAACGCCATGCGCTGCTTCGCATACGCCAGCGATTCCTCCAGCGCGCCACGCGCCAAACCAACCGACATCGCCGCGATCGTGATCCGACCGCGCTCCAACACCTTCATCGCATCGACAAACCCACCGTGAAGCGCCCCGCACAGCCGGTCCGCGGGAAGCCGCACGTCGTCGAGCGTCAGCCCGACCGTGTCCGAACCCCGCATCCCGAGCTTGTCTTCCTTCGGGCCGACGATCAGCCCGGCCGTACCGCGATCGACGATGAACGCGCTGATGCCCTTCGCACCGCCCTCGGGCGTCGTCTTCGCCATCACGACGTACACGCCGGCGTACAGCCCGTTCGTGATCCACTGTTTCGAGCCGTTGAGTACCCACGTGTCGCCGTCGCGCACCGCCGTCGTGAGCAGCGCGGCCGCGTCGCTCCCGCATCCGGGCTCCGACAGCGCCCACGCACCGAGCATCTCGCCGGACGCGAGCTTCGGCAGATACGTCTGCTTCTGCGCGTCATTCGCCCCCACCAGCAGGTGCGCCGAGCACAGTGCGTTGTGCGCATCGAGCATCAGCGCCGTCGCGCCACAGTGCCGCGCAATCTCCTCCATGACCACCGTCGCGCCGAGATCGCCGAGCCCGGACCCGCCATACTCGGTTGGAATGAAAATGCCCAACAGGCCCAATTCGCCCAGCTTCGCAACGACGTCGCGTGGGATGTCCGCGTTGCGGTCCCATTCGCGGGCGTGCGGGGCGATGTGCTCCGACGCAAACCGTCCGGTCACTTCCTGAAGCGCGACGAGATCATCAGGCAAGTCAAAGTCCATCCGACAACCGTCTTCCATGCCAAGGCCATGCACAACCCGCCGCGCGAAACATCCCGCACGACGACCGGACGGATCGTAACCGAGAACATGCCCCCGGTCACGTCCTCGACACCGGACCACCCGCACCGCCGCGCGGGCCGGAGCGTACGTCGAGCACGTCGCGGAATCGCGCCCGGTCCAACGCGCGGACCATCGCGGCACACGCATCCCGGAACCGGCGTGCGCCGCCGTGGAGCGCGCCGGAGTTCCGGAGCCGGTTGAACGCGTGGAACATCCTAATCGGCCGCGGCGAGTTCCCGGGCGATCACCAGACGCTGAATCTCGCTCGTACCTTCGTAGATCGGTGTCACACGCGCGTCGCGGTAGAGCTGCTCCACGCGGCACTCATGCACATACCCCGCGCCGCCGTGGACCTGAACCGCGCGGTACGCAATGCGGTTCGCCGCCTCGCTCGCATAGAGTTTCGCCATCGAACTCGCCGCGGCGGTGCGCCGGCGCGCATCGACCATCCTGGCCGCCCGCCACGTCAGCGCCTTAGCCGCCGCGAGCTCCGTCGCGCTGTCGGCGATCATCTCCGCGACCGCCTGAAACCGCCCGATCGGCTGGCCGAACTGCTCGCGCTGGCGGGCGTACGACACCATCTCGTCCACGCATGCCTCCGCGATGCCCGACGCCTGCGCCGCGATACCGATCCGGCCCTGGTTCAGCGCCGAAAGGCACACATTCAACCCATCACCGTCTCGACCGATGATCCGATCGTCGGGAACGAAAACGTTTTCGTAATGAATCACCGCGGTTTCGCTGCCGCGGATGCCCATCTTGCCCCGGATCGGCGTCCGCTCGATACCGGTGTCGTGGCCGTCGATCAGCACGGCGCACAAGCCGTCACGCGCGTTCGTCCCGGACAGGCGCACGAGCGTAAGGAACCACCGGGCCGAAAGCCCGTTCGTGATCCACATCTTCTCCCCCGTGATCCGCAGCCCACCATCGACCGGGGCGGCCTCCGTCCGGGACGCGCCGGGGTCGCTCCCCGCATTCGCCTCCGAAATCGCGAACGCCGCCAGGTCCGCCGGCTCGCCCCATTTCGACAGCACCGCGGTACGCAGCGGCTCGGCCGCAAACTCGTTCAGGATCCGCCCCACCATGCTGTGCACGGCCACGGTGACCGCGACGGACGGGGACGCGTACGAGAGCTCGTGAATGATCGAAGCGTAGGTGCTGAACGCACACCCGAGCCCACCGAGCTCGGGTGGGATGCAAAGGTTCAAGAACCCCATCTCCGCGAGCGTCGGGAGCACGTCGATGACCGAACCGTGTTCCGTGTCCCAAGCCGGGTCCCTCGGAAGCAGTTCTTGCCGGGCGTACGCACGCGCGCCGTCAACCAGGACGGCCGCGTCCGGGTCCGGGATACAATCACATGCGACTAGTGGCACCCTCGATCGCGCTCCTATCAACTACCGGTGGGAACGAGCGTATCGGTGCGCTGCACCTCCGGCCGGACACGACGTCGTCCACCGCAGCGACCAATGAAGCCCGAGTATAGACCGCCGCCATACACATCGTCAAAGCGCGTCCGGCCCACAACCCCGGCGCACCGCCGCGTACATGGTTCATGCGGGTTCCGTCGCGCGTGTGACATGCCGGCCATACCGTGTCGTGCCGGGTCGCTCCGCGCGGCGCACGTGTGCCGGGAACGCCGCCGTGGTTCCGGACGTGTCGGGGTTCGGTGCGCGGCGTGCGGGGCCGGTGCTGCGTCACGCATCAACGGTAAGGATGGTCCGAGCCGCCGCCGTGAAAGACCCCACGATCGGGAATCACTCGATGGCGATACGCCCCGTAACGGTCGCGGCCCAGTTCCGCCCCAAGCCATCACGTCATCCGCCGGGCGGCACGAATCTCGCGCCGCGCGTCAACGTCGCGCACCGTGGGATCAACATGCTACCGTCACCCGCCGGGCGTCGGTCGCGCGGCGATGGGATCCATGCCGACGCCGGTCCAAAGCCGGTTGCTCGCCGTGGCCGCTGCCCCGAGGTCCCAAACCGGTGTCGCAACACCATCACCGACGGCATACCCGAGTTGTTCGCGCGTCAGCGGTTCCGCATGGCCGTCCACGAATCCGGTATTCCCGTGTCCACGGTGTCGCATCTCCACCGGCGAGTACGCGTATCCGCGCGGGTCCAGGCCCGCCGGTACGTCGCTTGGACCGGGCCCGAACCGGTGCGCGTTCCGTTCCAGGGCCAAACGCGGCGGATCGAGCGCGTACGCATGCCGGCCATGGCGCCGCCCGGCCCCGCGGCTGTCTGCGATCAACACCGTCCGGCTCGCGGCCCGGATCCAGCGGCTGGCCACCGGGAAGTTGTCCCACGCCGCCGCGTCGTCGTCCTGACGGGCGTTGCCGAGATACTGGTAGTTGTACCCGTACGCACCATTCCGAACGTCGAGCTCGTACGTCCCGGTCAGCGACGGACATAGGAAGTGCCGGTTCGTCATGACCCGTCCCGACGCCCCGCGGACCCCGATCGAACCGTCCCCGAACGACCCGGACGCCGCGATCTCGTCACCGAACGGCCCGGGGTCGATCACCGGGCCGATGTCATCCGCGGCGAGAAACCACTGCCAGCGGGGCTTGGCCCGACCAAACGCGTTCACGTACACAACGTCTTCGCCGGGTGTGCCGTGCTTGAGCCGAAACGGGAAGAAACGGTCCCGGTACGTGGTGACATAGACCGCCGTCGAGGCGCCTAGGCGCTTTAGGTTTGCGAGACACACTGTAGCCTTGGCGCCGTCCCGGGCGCCCGACAACGCGGGCAGCAGGATCGAGACGAGCAGCGTGACGACGCCGAGCACGACAACGACCTCAACGAGTGTGAACGCGGTGGTATTGCGACGCACGATCGTGCCTCCTATGCGTGAGTTGCGCGCGGTTCAGCGCAAGATCAAATGAGACTAAGTCTCAATAACGATACGCGAAAAGCACTTGTACGCCGTATAACGTCACTGTCAAGCACAAATCTGGATGTATATGAGATTTGATATCGATTACTAGACCGCGCTTCGACCCGCGGCGGGTCACGCCGCATCCGTCCAAACCCCAGTCGCGCCGCAACGAACACAAACTGTTCCCGTACACCCACGCGCGGCCGAGGGAGGCGTGTCGTACCGACCCGCGTCGGTCGGTCCGGCCGTCCCATCGGCCGGTCGAAGCAAGTCCGGCCGGCGTACGGATCCGTCGTGCTGAATGGTCTTGGCGTGCTGAACGGTCTTCGCGTGGCTTGCGGACGTCGTGCGGCTTACAGATGTGTCAGGCCCGGCCGTGGATGACGGGACCGGCGCGGCCTGGTCGCGCTCGCGAGGCTGCCAGCTCCGCGTAGCGTGCGTCGATGCGACCGCGGGACGCGGCGCACCAGTCGGTTGAGTTGATCCCGCGGGCGGGCCGTCCGAGGGCCACACCGTGGATCGTTAAGGCCGCCGGATCGGTCACCGGCGGTTGGGGTCGTTGGCGGTGAGGGCTTCGATGCGGCGCGTCAATTCCTGCAACTGGGCGCGCAGTTCGTCCACGGTATCCACGACCGGTACCGCGCCGTCAGCCGCGGCGCGTTCGCCGTCGGTCGCGGTGCGTCCGCCGTCGGGCGCAGGGCGTTCGGTGTCGGTCGCAGGGCGGCCTCCGCTCGCGCCGGAGCGCTCAGCATCCGGCTCGGGTCGCCCGCGGTTGGGGTCCGGGTGGTCGTGGTCGGATGCCGGGCGCTCGGCGTCCGGGTCGGGACGCGGCGACGCCGCATCCTCGCCGGTCGTGTGTGACGCGCCGGCGGCGGCACCGGCGTCGGATGCATCGTGGCCGCCGGCGAACGGGCGCATCATCTGGCTCGCCCAATCCATCGGCGACGCGAGCCCGCCACCCATCGCGTGGCGCATGAACGACTCGAACTGGTGTCGCGTGGCGGCCATGGTTTGGAGGAGCGGGCCGAACGCGCGATCCACGAACGTCCGCATCGCCTGTCGGTCCGAGCGGATCATCTCGTGCAGAATCCAAGACGGGAAGACGTCGAGCTTGGGCTGATCCTTCTCGAGCAGGATCTGGGTGAGCACGAGGTTGGTGATGTCGGCACCGGTCCGCGACTCGTGAACGACGACGTCGCGCCCGGCGATGATGAGGTCGTGGATCTCCTGCAACGTAACGTGTCGGCTGTGGGTTGCGTCGTAGTACCGCCGGTTCGGGTACTTGCGGATCTGCAGGGGTTCCAGTGTGTTTGTCGGACCCATTACCACGCCCCATCATGCGCCGGTGCACCGCCGAGCATAGTGCATGTGCGGACGATTGTCAAGACTGCTTGACGTTATGGCCTGTAACCTGGTGGAGAATATAACGTTACGTCATTATCGGCCGATTTACGCAATTGCAAAAAACGCGCTTGACGCAAACGCAAAACGGTGTATACTTCCTATAAGCCGGTCTACCCGCGGCGGTGCGTCCGGTGGCGCACAACGCGGATCGGAGGCCGTTCGGACGCCGCTGCGAGCCCGCGACCGTGGGACGGGCCGGCGGCCGGGCGTTTCAGGCTGTACGACGGGTTTCGCCAAGCCCATGGTCGACGATCAAGGGTCTTCGGCGGTCAGGAGACATCATGCAATGAACGGGAACACCAGGAGCGATAACATGACGGACGTGCTCGACAGGATCTTGACCGGTTTCAAGGCCGCGATGGACGCGGGATGCAAGACACAGCAGACATGGCTGCGGGCGATGTCGGGCTGGTCGGCCGTGACGGTGCCGGCCGGGCTCGACGACGCGTGTGCGCGACGCGATCGGATGGCCCGCGAGTGGGGCTCGTTCGTCGCGGCAACGACCGAGACGGCGTCTGGCATGCTGAACAAATCGGCCGAGGCGGGTAAGGCGTGGATCGACACGGCGTGTGAGACATTCAAGGCAGACAACGCGGTCGATGCCGCAGCGCGGACCGGCCGGCTATGGGACACGGGCGTCGAGGCATTCGTTACGCAAATCGACGCCGTCGGCCAGGCCCAGGCGGCCACGATGGAACGCTTCGCACGCTTTTGCGGCCCGGGTGCGGATGGCCCGGCAGGCGGCAAGCCGCATGCGAAGCCGTCGAAGTAGACCGCCGTTCGGATGCGCGGCGTGACGGGGATCCGTGCCGGCGTCGACGACGTGGGGTCCGGCCGGTCCGCGGTGGGGGCGAGGCCACCGACACGCCGCGCGACATGCCACAGGCCCCGCACCCGGTGCGGTGATGACCGCCCGACGCCGAGAGCGTCATGGACCCGCGCCGGCGCCGTGCGGGCGGCAGGGGGTGTAGGATTGCGCCATTTCGGGTAGGGTTATTCGCGGCGAGTGGAAGCGCTGTCACCGGGAGGAACCCATGCTCAAGAACGTATACGTGGCAGGGGGCGTGCGGACGCCGTTCGGTTCGTTCAACGGGTCCTTGTCATCGATGAGCGCGGCCGCATTGGGGCGTGTGGCGATCCGGAACGCGCTGCTGCGCGCCGGTGCTTGCGGCGGGGACGTTGACGAGGCGCTGTTCGGCGATGTCGACGAGGTGCTGTTCGGCAATGTGATCGGCGCCGGCGTCGGGCAGAACGTGGCCCGTCAGGCGTCGCTCGGCGCCGGGCTCGCCCGCGAGGTCGGGGCGACGACGATCAACAAGGTCTGCGGATCGAGCATGCGCGCGGTGATTCTCGGCGCTCAGGCGATCCAGTGCGGCGATGCGGACCTGGTCGTCGCCGGCGGGTGTGAGAGCATGAGCAACGCGCCGTATCTGCTGCCGAAGGCCCGGAGGGGCTACCGGATGGGGCACGGTGAGTTGATCGACGCGATGATCCACGACGGCCTTTGGGACGTCTACACGGACCGGCATATGGGCAGTTGCGGTGACCAGTGCGCCGTCAAATACAACATCACGCGTGACGACCAGGACACGTATGCGATCGAGAGCTACCGCCGGGCGCTTCGGCGTTGGGAGGACGGGTTCTACCGGGACGCCGTCGTGCCGGTTGAGGTCACGACGCGGAAGGGCAGCGTCACGGTCGCGCGCGACGAGGACGTCGACAAGTTTCAGGGCGACGACAAGTTGCGGCAACTTCGACCGGCGTTCGGCCCCGAGAGCACGGTCACCGCGGGCAACGCGTCGGGGATCAACGACGGTGCCGCGGCGATGATCGTGTTCGGCGACGCGAAGAAGGCGTCGCGCGGGCTTACGCCCGCGGCGCGAATCCTCGGGCACGCGAACGTCGCGATGGAGCCGGACTGGTTCACGATCGCGCCGATCCACGCGATCCGCCGACTCTGTGAACGCGTCTCGCTTTCGCTCGGCGACGTCGACCTGTTCGAGATCAACGAGGCGTTCGCCGTGGTGGCGCTGGTGGCGATCCGCGAACTCAAGCTCGATCGCGAGAAGGTCAACGTAGCCGGCGGGGCCGTGGCGATCGGTCACCCGATCGGCGCGACGGGCGCCCGGATCATCAACACGCTCGTCCACGCGCTCAAGACGCACGACAAGCGTATCGGCATCGCGTGTCTGTGCATCGGCGGGGGTGAGGCGAGCGCGATTGCGCTGGAGCGGTGTTGACGCCGCGTCAACCCGGCGGCCGGTCTCCCCACGCGCTCAGGGTGTCGGATGGTGGTTGCTATGGATTCGGGAGCACGTAGGGAACGCTCCGGCATCCGCCGGCGGCGGGCCCGGCCGGCGGTTCGCCGTGGTATGGAAAGAGATCGGTAGCACGACTCACGCGCAACAGGAATCCCTATGAGCGGTTTTGATCACGCCAACCAAGCATCCGACGCATTCATGAAGTTCTGGTCGGACATGATGAACAACATGTCCGGCATGGGCGCGGCATCACCATCCGCCGCCCGGGATGAGGCCGTCAAGCATATGCGCCGCGCGTTCTTCGACGCGTGGGCGGCATCATGCGATGAGTTCATGAAATCCGAGCAGTTCCTTGCGGCGATGAAAGAATCCATGGACGGGGCGCTCGCGTTCAAGCGGCAGATCAACGAGTTTCTCACCAAGGCCCTCCATGAGCAACAAATGCCCACGCGGAGCGACGCCGACGACATCATGGCGGCCGTGCGCCGCCTCGAGCACCGCGTGATCGACCGCCTCGACGATCTCACACGGCGCGTGGAGGCGCTGGAGAAGAGCCGTGACCATCCCGCCGGTGGGGCCGCTTCGGCCAGCGGCGCGAATCCCTGAAAGCGATAGGTGGTACCGTGACACGCTGTGACACATCATCCGATGGGACATTCCCTATGCCGTGGACGATAACGCCGGCCGACATGCAACGGCGGTGGGTTGCATGTATGGAAAGGATGGCGCAGTTTCCGAAGGTGCTTGAGGTCGCGCGGAAGGTCCGCGTCGGCGCGACGCGGGCCGACGCGGTGTGGCAACAAGACAAGGTCCGGCTGCTGCAGTATCGCGGCGTCGAGAAGCGGTATGACACGCCGCTCGTGTTCGTCTTCGCACTCGTCAACCGGCCTTACATTCTCGATCTCAAACCGGGCAAGAGCGTCGTCGAGCATTTCGTCGCGCGGGGTTTCGACACGTACAACGTTGACTGGGGTGTTCCCACGAGCGGCGATCGAAGGCTCGGGCTCGCGGACTATGTGGAGGGATACCTCGACGGCGTTGTAGACGCCGTGCGCAGGCGCACCGGCGCCGAGGCCGTGAACATACTCGGTTATTGCATGGGCGGGTCGCTGTCCGCGATGTACGCGGCACTGCATCCCGAGAAGGTGCGCAACCTGATCCTGCTGGCCGCGCCGGTCGACTGGTCCAACAAGGACCACCTGCTTGCGCGGTGGACGGACAAGGACGTTTTTGATGTCGACGCGCTCATTGACGCCTATGGAAACGCGCCGGCCGAAATGTTGCAGGGGTCGTTCCTCATGCTCCGACCGGTTACGAACCTCGTCGAAAAGTACATCGGCTTCTACGAGAACATGTCGGACGACAAATTCCTCGAGGACTTTTTCGCGATGGAAACGTGGCTCAACGACAATATACCGGTGGCCGGCGAGACGTTCCGTCAGTTCGTCAAGGACTGCATGCAGGAGAACAAACTCATTAACGGCGATCTATGGATCGGCGAGCGGCGCGTTGATCTCAAACGCATCACGTGTCCCATCCTCAACCTGACGGCCGAGCACGACCACCTGGTACCTTGCGGACAATGCCTGCCGCTCAACGATGCCGTCGGTTCTACGGACTGTACGGCGGTGACGTTCCCCGCGGGGCATA
>JBHHVO010000062.1:0-12301 GCA_046754365.1 Phycisphaerae bacterium
ACCAACACGACGCCGCGACCGTCGCACGACGCAAACCACCACTCATGGTCCGCGCCGTCACGACCTCAAGGCCGACGAACCCGATCAGCCGCCAACACCGACACGACCGACGTGGTAGCCGTGGTGAGCACCACCGACCTGGCAGCTACACTCAACGCCGCCGACCCTGCGTTAGGATAACACATCAGCCCCGCGAAACCAACCGCACGGCCCCACCATGACGACCGCCGATCGCCCGGCCCGTACGCACAGCGCAGCCCGTTCGGCCGCCGCGGCACGACCGGCCCGCCGCTACGGCAAGCCGGTGCCATCGACATGGCACCGCCGCGTCCGGCACACGCTCGCGCCGCGACGCGGGGTCGGCGGCGCCACGCGCCCGCACGGTCCCCGCGCGGCAGCCCGCGGCCGGACGCCGAATCTCCGACCGCGGCGCTGCGCCGGGCTTGCCGGGAACGGAACCGTAGCATGGGGTGTCTGCGCGTGACGCGACGGCATCGCGCGTGCACGATCCCGCAGGGCACGGCAAACGCAACGACAAGCCACCGCACCCGTCGTTATCGGACCAGACACTCGAGATCCCACGCCCGAGCCAACACGCGTGCAGACGCCTCCAAACCCGGCCGATGACATAAATGCAGCACGCCTGGGCCCCGCTCAGAAGGGTGTGGTCCGGCTACGGAACGCAGTTCCAGGGCCCATCGCCGCCGCATCGGCATGCAACTCTCGCTGGCGGCAGATGACGTGTGCTGCGAACACGATCTTTCGGCGATCGCGGCCGGGTCGTCATGCGACTCGCGCGAACGCCACGGGCCTGTACGGCAGGTGACATGAACGACCACAACACAACCAGGCCGTCGGTCCCGCACGCACGATCGCACGCGTCGCGGTGGCGGCCGCTGCTCGTCGTCTTCCTGCTCGCGTTCAGCGCCGAGTTCGCCATCATGATGGTGCTTCCCACGCTCGGGTTTCCCATCGGCCCGTGGGGGGCGCTCGTCGACAGCGCGATGCTGGCCGTCCTGCTTGTCCCGGGACTCGCGGTGCTCGGGCTCGTGAAGCACCGCGACGACGACGAGTCCGCAGACCTACGAAACACACCCGGCGCACCGGGGATCAGGCGCCGCCTCTGGTCGCTGCGGAACCAGTTCATCATCATCCTCACCGTTCTCGCGGTCGGGCCGCTCGTGTGGGTGGGCTGGTCGGTCCGCCGCGAGGTCTCCGCCGAGCTCGACGAGCGCGCCCGCGCCTCGGTCCACGCGTTCCTCGACAGGATCTCGCGCGACCTGCGTCACCACTTCAAGACGTTGCGGCGTGATGTCCTGACCGTCGTCCAATATCCGCCGGTCACAGGGCTGTTGCGTTGCCGGGACGCCGGCGGGATCGATCCCCAAGACGGCTCGACCGCTGCCGAGTGGAAGCAACGACTCGAAACGCTCTTCGGCGCGTACGCCGCCACGCACGACGATGTCGCTCAAGTCCGCCTCCTCGATGAGCGAGGTCATGAATGCGTCCGCGTGGATAGGGTCGACGGCGCGCCGACCGGCGTCCCCGACGCGCACCTGCAGGACAAATCCGACCGCGCCTACTTCAACACCACCTTAGCCCTGCCGAACGGCCGCTGCTACGTGTCGTCGCTCGACCTCAACACCGACAACGGCGCCGACGTGCTGTCCCACAAACCGATCCTGAGGGTCGCCACGCCGGTATGGTTCCAAGGTCGGCCGCGCGGCGCCGTCGTGATCAGCTACTCGGCGCTGCCGGTGCTCGACCACGCCAAGGGGTCGGAATCCGGGCACATCTTGCTCGCCGACGCCGCGGGCACCTACATCCAACACCCGGATGAATCAAAACCCTCGTCCGCCGAGCTCCGCGGCAACGCCAACATCTTCCGCGACTGGCCCGCGCTCCGACCGGCCATGCACGAAGGTAGCGCCGAGTTGCGCACCGGGGACCGCATCCTGTTCGCCACACGCGTGCGCATCAACCCCGACGATCCTGATTACACCTGGGTGCTCGCAAGCGAACACGACGCCCGGACCCTGTTCGGTCCGAGCAGGCGCGTCGCGCAAACCGTCGCGTCGGCCGTCGTCGGTGTCGGCGCGATCGCCCTGGCCGTAGCCCTGTGCATGTCGCAATGCTGGGGCCGACGCGTGGTCCGCCTCGCGGCCGCGGCGAACCGCCTCTGCGACGGCGACTACACCGCACGCGTGCCCCCGGGAAGCTCCGACGAACTCGGCGACCTGGCCCGCGCGTTCAACCGCATGGCCGAGACAATCGGGCGCCACACCGAGAAACTCGAGACTCAGGTGCGGCGACGAACCCACGACCTCGATACCCAGAAACGCGCCCTCGACGAGCATGCGATCGTGAGCATCACCGATGTCCAAGGCAACATCACCTACGTTAATGACAAGTTCTGCGAGATCAGCGGCTACACGCGAGAGGAACTCCTCGGAAAAAACCACCGCCTGCTCAAGTCCGACGAACACCCACCGGAGTTCTTCCGCGACATGTGGCGGACGATCTCCGCACAACGCATCTGGCACGGGGAAATCAAAAACGTAAAAAAGGACGGATCAGTCTACTGGGTCGACGCCACCATCGTACCCTTCACGGACCCACACGGCACGATCACGCAGTACGTCGCGATCCGAACCGACATCACCGAACGCAGAGAGGCCGCGGACAAGATACGCGCCTACGCCGCCGAAGTCGAGCGTCAACAAGCGGAGACCAATGCGAACAACGCCGTGCTGCGCGACATCAACGCGCACCTCAAAGAGCTGCGGGAACGCGCCGAACTCGCAACCAAGGCCAAGAGCGACTTCCTTGCCAACATGAGCCACGAGATTCGCACGCCGATGACGGCCATCCTCGGGTTCGCCGAAACCCTCCTCGACGCCGATCAGACGGAATCCGAGCGGCTCGCCTGCATCCGCACGATCCGCCGAAACGGCGAGCACCTCCTCAGCATCATCAATGACATCCTCGACCTCTCGAAAATCGAGGCGGGTCACATGACCATCGAGCGCATCCCCTGCCAACCCTGCGCGCTCATCGCCGACGTCGCCTCCCTCGGGCGCGCGCGGGCCGCCGAGAAGGGGCTCACCTGCAACATCGAATACATTGGCGCCATCCCCGAGACCATCCGGACCGACCCGACCCGCCTCCGCCAGATCCTCGTCAACCTCATCGGCAACGCCATCAAGTTCACCCAAGACGGCGGCGTCCGCCTCATCGTCCGCTTCGTCCCGGGCGCAGGGATGGACCGGACCCGCATCGGCCGACCCCAAGAGCCCCTTACCGCAACCGAAAACCAAGACCCGCCCCACACCACGAAACACCAACAGCATCACGGCCACGGCGCCATGCAGTTCGACCTGATCGACACCGGCGTCGGCATGAGCGAAGATCAGGTCGCCAGGTTGTTCGTCCCCTTCACACAGGCCGATGCCTCCACCACCCGCAGGTTCGGCGGCACCGGACTCGGGCTCACCATCAGCAAGCGCTTCGCGCAAATGCTCGGCGGCGACATCACCGTCATCGAAAGCCGCGCCGGCATCGGGACACGCTTCCGCGCCACCGTCGCGACCGGGCCGATCGACGGTGTCAACATGCTCCACGACCCCTACACCGCTACGACCGTCAGACACGATACCGCCGGCCAACGCGAGCTGACGCACGAGACGCCGCTCGCGGATTATCGCATCCTGCTCGCCGAGGACGGACCCGACAACCAACGACTCATCGGTCACGTCCTCGGAAAGGCCGGGGCCGACGTTACGATCACGGACAACGGACGCCTCGCCGTCGACGCGGCGCTGGCCGCCGAACGCGACGGCAACCCGTTCGACATCATCCTCATGGACATGCAAATGCCGGTCATGGACGGCTACCAGGCCGCCGGCAAGCTCCGAGAACAGGGGTACGACCGCCCGATCATCGCGCTCACCGCCCACGCCATGGCCGGCGACCGCGACAAGTGCATCAACGCGGGATGCGATGACTACGCCACGAAACCCATCGACCGCAACAAGCTCATCCGCGTCATCCAGGCCCACCACACACACGCGCCCGTCGCGTAACACACACCCCGATCGCACGCCCCACCCGCCGGGTCGCGCCGATCGTCGGCGCCGGTCCGGCGGCTCGACGCGCGCGCCTCACCGGGGCACGCGGCTGCGTCGGAAAGACCCGGGACGCCATCCCCGTCGATCATGGGAAGACGGATGCCCCGGCGCAATCGTGCGGGGCCTGGAACGCACGCCGATCAAATCTCGCTGTCCAGCGCGGTCGCCACATGATGGTCCGCGTCGCCCGCACACCCGCTCGCGGCCACGAGCGCCTGCAGCGCATCGAGCTCGCCCGGTCGATCGGCGAGTGTTCCCGACTTCGCAAGCGGCAACACGCGCGCCGCCTCGTCCGCGATCTCCATAAACCCATGAATCCCGGCTGATCCGACGAGTTGATGGAGCATCTCGCGCGCGCGCGCGTTGTCGCCGGCGTCCACCGCGTCGCGGACCGCGCCGACACGAGCGCCCAGCGACGCGCCGAACTCCGCCGCGACAGCCGCGATCCGATCCGCCAGCGACACCGATGGGTGGGCGTCGTCGTCGGATCGTGTGTCCGACGCCTCATCCGGCGCACGTGTCTCGAGGTAGTCGCCGACCTGCTTCACGATCCGCCCGAGCGACAGCGGCTTCGGCCAGAGATCATCAAACCCCGCATCGAGCACGCGGGCGCGCTCGCGCGCCGACGTCGACGCCGTGACCGCGATGATCGCCGTCTGACACCCGCGACGGCGGAGTTCTCGCACCGCCGTCACGCCATCCATGACCGGCATCCGGTTGTCCATCAGGATGAGATCGAACGTCGCCTCCGCCGCCGCATCGACCGCCTGCCGCCCGTCGGCCACGGACGTGACCTCGGCACCCGCCTCCTCCAACGCCGCCCGGATCAGTTCGCGCGCGTCGGCGAAGTCCTCCGCCAACAGCACCTTGCCGCACAAACGCGTCGCGCCCCGCCCATCCTCCCGGTCGCGCGCGCTCCCAGACACGACCATCGGCGCCGCAGGCGTGACCCATGCGACACCATCGAGCGGACCCGTCTGCACGCGAAGCCGGAACGTCGATCCCACCCCCACGACGCTCTCAACGTCGAGCCGCCCACCGAGCCGCTCCGCGATCCACTTCGCAAGCGGCAACCCGAGCCCGACGCCCCGCATCGCCGTCGCCGGGCCCGTGTCGAGCTGACCGAACGTCTCGAAGATCCGCTCCAACGCTTCCGGCGCGATCCCCGGGCCCGTGTCCTCGACACAGATCGCCAGCCGCGGCTCGTCCGCGTCGCGCTCTACCCCCACGTGCACGTCAACATGCCCCTGCTCCGTGAACTTGAGCGCGTTGCTCACGAGATTGATCACCGCCTGCTTGAGCCGCATCGGGTCCGTACGAATCGTCTCGGGGATCTCCGTACCGTAGACAATCCGGAACCGGACGCCGTCGCGCGTCGCGAGCGGGGCGGTCACCGCTTCAACGTCGGCCATGATCTCCGGAAGCGAATACCGCTCCACGTGAACCTCGAGCCTACCCGCTTCAAGCCGCGCCATATCGAGCACGTCGTCGATGAGCGACAGCAGGTGGCGCCCGTTCCGCAGCATCGTGTCGTGGTAGTCGAATCGGCCGTCGCCGTTGGCCGTTGGGTGGGATCGCGCCGCGAGTTCCGCCGCGCCGAGCATCGCCATGATCGGCGTCCGGATCTCGTGGCTGATGTTCCCCAGGAACACGTTCTTCGCCCGGTTCGCGGATTCCGCGCGCTGCCGCGCGCTCGCGAGCGCCTCTTCGTGCTCGATCTCCTTCGTGATCTCGCGATGCACGCCCACAAACCCCGCGACCACGCCGTGGTCATCCGGAAACGGTGAGATCGTCAGCGCGGCGTGGTACTGCGTCCCGTCACGCCGCCGGTTGATCACGCGCCCGCTCCAAACCTGCCCCAGCCGGATCGTCTCCCACATCCCGACGTAGAACGCCGGGGCATGCGCGCCGCTCTTGAGAATCCGCGGCGTCTCACCGACCGCTGCATCCCGGGCGTAACCCGTGATCTTCGTAAACGCCGGGTTCACCTGCATGATCCGACCCGTCGTATCCGTCACCACGATCGCTTCAGCCGTCGCGCCGATCGCATGCGCAAGCCGCCGATTCTCCTCCTCCGCCTGTTTCCGCTCGTTGATCTCTTCCGTCAGGCGCTGGTTGCTCTCGGTCAGCTCCGCCGTCCGATGCCGCACGCGCTGTTCCAGCTCGAGGTTCTTCGCCTCCAGCATGCCGCGGTTTCGCCGCACGAGCCACGCGACGAGCCAGAGTCCCGCCGTCGCCGCCAGCGCGCCGGCGTACGCGGCGTACGCGGCGTCCGTCGCGCCGTTCACGTCCGGCCGCGCCCAGTACGTCGCGTTCGGTTGCCCGGCCCACAGCACCCACCGGCCGCGATGGTCCACCGTGCTCAACCCCCGCGTCTCGGAATACAGCAGCTCGGGGTCCGGCTCGGCCCGCGCCACGAACGCACGCGAGGCCGACCACTGGCCGCCTTGCGCCGGTGTGATCACGTAATCATAGCCGGTGTTCACCAGCGCATAGTTGCCCGTCGGCAGCAGCTCGCGCAGCGCGTGCGTGAGGATCACACCCGAAATGCAACCCTTGAGACGACCGTCGAGACCGTAGAACGGCACCGAGTACACCAGCCCGGAACGATCCCGGTCGTCCGGATCTTGAGGTGAATACCGCGTATTGTCGCATGTGATCACTTCGGGACCGCCAACCGCGGGGAAATCCATACCGACCACCGCATCGATGTGGGGGAACATCTCGCGCATCCAAGCGAGCTGGCGCTCCATCAACCGGTATTCATAGATCTCAATCTCCGCGACCTGCGGCACCGCACCATGTTCTTCATGCACCGTCGCCGTACGCCCGACGATCAATTCGTCGAACGTCGCAATCGGCGTCTCGAGTTCCCCGGTATGGGGATCGATCTCATCCGGCGCCATGTCCACCGGTGCGATATACACCTCCGACATCGCGACGTTGCTCGCGAGATTGTTGTAGATCTCCTGAATGACCTGTCGCGCGCCCGCGTCCAGACCGCTGCCGCCGCCGTGAAAGTCGATCGCGTCGTCATAGCGCTCGATCCCACGAACCGCCGGCATCCGAGCGATCGTACGCAATCCCTGGTATGTCTGCGTGAATGCGTTCTCGATCCCCGCCGCAACGATCGACGTCTCGTTACGGGACTCAATGCGATGGTTCGAAAGCGCGGCGTCAAGCGCGGCGTGGTACCGCCACGATATGCACGCGGCGAGCCCCACACCGAACCCGACAATCAGCACGTATACCGTCCGTCCCATAGCCGAATCCGTCACCACCGCGCAACGCCGGAACCGCCGCGAACCTCGAAAACGCCGCGCACGCCCGGGCGCCTCCGGGACCGAACACCGACGCCCGCCCACGCCCATCGTCAAACCGTCGTCCCTGGATAGCGCCGTGACCGGCGCGCAGGACGACGCCGCGCACGCCGCGGACCGCCCGCGGACCGCCCGCGGACGCCGGGTACGGGCGCCGGACGTCCGACCGGCCGGCGTGCACGTCGATCACGCTCATACCTGCGAACCGGAAGCCCGGAACGAGAATATATCGGAATATCGCAACCCCGCCTGCACACCAAGCACGCCCGCCACGCACCCATACGCGCCGCCCCGCCGCAAACCCAACGCCATACCGAACGTCACGCGCCGAGCCCCCACACGCCGTGGCCATCCCGGCGGGCAAACACCGTCGAGGCCGTCGCGCCGACCCACATCGTAATCATCGCACCGAACCCCCCGCGAACGCCCACCATAACGATCATACCGACATGCCTCCCCGTGGAGCAAGGAGAACCGGGCCCTCCGGCGACTTTTCCCATAGCGCCCCCTCGACCGTACTGCATCATCGCATTATCGGTCCGGGGCTCGCCGGGCCGGGACTGCGACCGTGTTCCCCATGTGCCGATACACCGATATAGGGATAGCGCGCGCACGACACAAGGACAACATCACCATGGCGGAGTCACACAACGACATCCACGGCGCGCTCGCGGCGTTGGCCGCGGCGCTCGAAGAGGGGGCGTCCACGCGCGGGGATGTTCCAGCCGGCGAGGAGCACCGCAGGCAACAGCGGCATCAGATCCGCGGCACGTGCGAGGTGTGTTTCTTTCGCGGGCCCGGCATGCACCGCTTAATCTGTCCCGCGGCTACGCGGAACGTGAGCTTCACCGGGATTTCCGTCGTGCTCGATCTTCAGGATCCGGTCGCGGCCAAACGACCCGTCGAGCTCAGCATCACGACGCCCGACGGCGTGCGGACCTACCTCGCAGGCGTCGTCGCGTTCTGTCGCCGACTCGACGACGGCATGTACGAACTCGGCGTCGATGTGAATGCGTCGGGCACGCGCCCGATTCTCACGGACGACATCATCACCGCCCAGGTCACCCACGCATGGTTTGCGGAGGCGCTCAAGGTCCCCGAGGAGCCCTGACCAACACCCCATCGCGCAGCCCCCCCCACCCGTCGCGCAGCCCCCCTACCCTTCGCGCAGCCCCCCTACCCTTCGCGCGGCCCCCCACCCGTCGCACGGGTGCGCGATGCTTCGCGCGGCGCCCCATCCCGCACACGGTTCGCCGCGCCGACCCGGCGCACGCGGGCGTCCCGCGGCATCGCACACACGCCGCGTCCGCCCCATGCCATGCGTCACCCATGCCGCGTCATGCGCCACGCATGGCCCGTCTTCCATCGCGGATCGCCCCCGTGGATTCCCGGCGCGCGCATCTTCCCTACCGGTCACATTCCTGCTACGCTGCCGTGTGTCAGGATCGACCGTCGCGATCGCGGCGGATGCATACGCCGGCGCGGGTCGTATGCTTCGCCACCACAACGGGTTACGAGCGCAGTGGTCGTATCGAAGTCGAGTGGGAGATGTGCGTCATGATACTCGCGGTGCCCCAAGAGCACGCGTCCGGCGAGCGGCGCGTCGCCGTCGTACCCGAGTCCGTCAAGAAACTCGTCAAGGCCGGCATCGATGTCGTCGTACAGGCCGGCGCAGGCGACGCCGCTGCGTTTCACGATGACGCCTATACCGCCGCCGGCGCACGCATCGAACCCGACGTCGCCAGGCTCTTCGCCGACGCCGACTTCATCGTCAAGGTACAGCCGCCGATCGACAACGCCGCGGCCGGGCTCCACGAAGCCACGGCGATGAAGTCCGGCGCGATCCTGCTCACCACCCTCGCGCCGCTCGTCAACCTCGACGCCGTCCGCGCGCTCACCGCCGCCGGCGTCACCACATTCAGCACCGACCTCATCCCACGCATCACGCGCGCACAGAAGATGGACACGCTCTCGTCCATGAGCACGATTGCGGGCTACAAGGCCGTCCTGCTCGCCGCGAACGCCACCGGCAAGCTCTTCCCGATGATGATGACGGCCGCCGGCACGCTCCGACCCGCCGGCCTCCAGGCCATCGCCACCGCGCGGCGACTCGGCGCCGTCGTCGAGGCGTTCGACGTCCGCCCCGCCGCCGCCGAACAGATCGAAAGCCTCGGCGCCACGTCCCTTAAGGTCGATGCCGCGACCGAAGACGCCGAGACCAAGGGCGGCTACGCCAGGGAAATGTCCGACGCGTTCAAGCAAAAGCAAGAGCAGCTCACCCACGACCGCTGCAACGCCAACGACGTCGTCATCACCACGGCCCTGATCTTCGGGAAAACCGCCCCGACGCTCATCACCGAAGCCATGGTCCGGTCCATGCGGCCGGGCTCGGTTATCGTCGACCTCGCCGCCGAGATGGGCGGCAACTGCGCGCTCACCGAGCCGGGCGCCACGGTGGTCAAGCACGGCGTCACGATCATCGGTGAGCGGAACCTGCCCGCCACGATGCCGTTCCACGCGAGCCAGATGTACTCGCGCAACATCACCGCGTTCGTCCTCGAGTTCACGAAGGACGGCGCGTTCAACGTCGACATGGAAGACGAAATCATCGCGGGCGCGATGGTCACGCGCGACGGCAAGGTCGTGAACGACTTGACGAGAAACGCGATGGAAACCAAGTGACGCTGTATGGTTACACCCACAATTTAGACAAGTCCGTCCTTTCAGAAAAGGACTGCTTGTCGAATTAGAAAAGAACTACCTTTCGAAAATCAACCTGCCGCAAGAGAGGCTTGTTTCCCATGGATTGGTCGGCGCTTACCAACAATCTCGTCGTGTTCGTGCTCGCGATCTTCATCGGCTTCGAGGTCATCACGAAGGTGCCCCCGACGCTCCACACGCCGCTCATGTCCGGGTCGAACGCGATCTCGGGGATCACGATCGTCGGCGCGCTCGTGTGTGCGGGGCGGGGCCATGCCACGGTGGCGACGTGGCTCGGACTCGTGGCGGTGATCGCCGCGATGATCAACGTCGTCGGCGGCTTTTTGGTCACCGACCGGATGCTCGCGATGTTCAAGAAGAAGTAAGACACCCGGCGGACCTATGAACGCGAACCTCACCAACCTCAGCACGCTGGTCGACGCGGTCGGCGCGCCGTTGCCCGGCGCGCAGATCATGAACCTCATCAACCTTTGTTACCTGCTGGCGGCCGCACTGTTTATCTTCGGGCTCAAGAAGCTCAGCTCGCCCGCGACCGCGCGCCAGGGCAACCGTCTGGCCGCGGTCGGCATGCTGATCGCGATCGTGGTGACGCTTTGGGACAAGAACGTCCTGGGGTTCGGCTGGATCATCGCGGGCGTGATCATCGGCGGTGGGATCGGCGCGTGGCGTGCGCTGGCGGTGAAGATGACGGGGATGCCGCAGCTCGTTGCGCTGTTCAACGGCTTCGGCGGCCTGTCATCGGCGGTGGTGGCGTTGAGCGAGTACTGGTTCGATCCGAGCGTGGATCAGCTCGCCGGCTGGCACATGACGCAATGGCATACGATGCAGGTCGACACGCTCGTGACGATCGGCCTGAGCGTGCTCATCGGCATGGTGACGCTTACGGGGAGCCTGATCGCGTTCGCGAAGCTCGAGGGGTTGATCGGCGGGGCACCGGTGTTGCTGCCGGGGCGGCACGCGCTGAACCTCGGGCTCGGGGCGCTGGTCGTGGTGCTGACGATCTACTTTGCTCGGCACGGACACGATGCGACGTGGGCGATCGTGCTCATCTTCATCATCGCCGGTGCGCTCGGCGTGTTGCTTACGATCCCTATTGGCGGCGCGGACATGCCGGTGGTGATATCCCTACTCAACTCCTACTCCGGTCTCGCGGCGGCGATGACGGGCTTCGTGCTCAACAACCAGGCGCTGATCATCAGCGGTTCGCTGGTCGGCGCGTCGGGCATCATCCTGACACGGATCATGTGTAAGGGCATGAACCGATCGCTCGCGAATGTGCTGTTCGGTGGGTTCGGGACGGGCGATGCGGCGGCCGGCGCCGCGGCGCCGGCCGGCGCGGGCGAGATCTCGATCCGCGAGATGGACGCGGAGGACGCCGCGATGGTGATGGAGAACGCGCGGCTCGTGATTGTCGTGCCCGGCTACGGCATGGCCGTCGCCCAGGCGCAGCACGTCGTGCGGGAACTCGGCGATCTGCTGGAGAAGAAGGGTGTGACCGTGAAATACGCGATCCACCCGGTCGCGGGGCGGATGCCGGGACACATGAACGTACTGCTCGCCGAGGCGAACGTGCCGTATCCGCAGCTATACGACCTCGACGACATCAACGACGACTTCGACAACTGCGACGTGGCGCTCGTGATCGGTGCGAACGACGTGACGAACCCGGCGGCCCGGCACGACACATCGAGCCCGATCTACGGGATGCCGATCCTGAACTGCGACCACGCGAAGACGGTGATGGTGTGCAAGCGCAGCCTGAATCCGGGTTTCGCCGGGATCGGGAATGAACTCTACGGCATGCCGAACACGTACATGCTGTTCGGTGACGCGAAGAAGATGATGACCGAGGTGGTCGCGGCGCTCAAGTCCGCGGAGTGATCGCCGGCGCCAAGGCGGGCTTCCGACACGCACGCACGACGGTCGGCGCGACGGGGGGTCCGGCCCGCCCCCTGCGGCTACCGCGTGGTTTGACATTCCGTCGCGTCGACGTCGTATGGCAAAGGCCGGTCAACGCCCTGCCGTTCCTGGCTGACCCACGACATGCGAGACGGCGTCCCCGTCGTTCGCATACACGAGCCGCATAGTCGCTCGTACCGGCCGCGCTGCTCACGACCCGCGTGACGTTGCCCG
>JBHHVO010000063.1:0-12246 GCA_046754365.1 Phycisphaerae bacterium
CCTGCTGAGCCAGGGTCCGACACCCCACACCGGGAGGGCGAAGCTCCTGCTGAGCCAGGGGTCCGACACCATACGCGGCTCGGCGGGAGCCTCGCCCTCCCGCTTCATACACGCGCTTACCACTACATTATGCGAACGAACCCGACGCCGACCCCGACGCGAGCGCGTTCCCCACGGCTCAACCCATCGGGCACCCGACCCGCAAAACCACGCGCGACGCAACACCACCCGACGGCGTCAGTCATTCACGAACAGGAAGTCCCCGCCCGCGGCGTTCCGGTGACACGCGATGCACCCCTTCGGCATGCCCTTCGCGACGCGACCCGCCAGCTTCATCCCCTTGGGATTCGTCAAGATGTCCCCGCTCGGCCCGTACTTGACCCAGAACCAGTCCGCGTCCTCCGGGTCGTAGCCCCGGCGTTTCTCCATGACCGTCACGGCCATGAGCGGGCCGTTCCGTTCGCCGTAGTTCTCCTTCACGATGATCGCACCGTTCCCCGGTCGCGCGGGGCGCTTCGCGGCGACGCTGTTGATGAAATACCGGAGCACCTTGCCGTGCGGGCTCCTGCCGTCCTGCCAGCCGCCGAGCCCGGGATACGCGGCCCAACTCGTGTAGCCGCGCATCTTCGTGTCCCAGAGCGACCGCGCATACTTCACGTCCTCGGGACCGCCGAACGGCGGACCGCCGGCCATGCCGGACGACTTCGACATGCCGGAACCGCCCGGCGACGCGCACCCCGCGCCAATCCACATCGCCCCACCCAAACCGACGGCAGGGAGCAACCAAAGTGTACGTTTCATCGCTAACGGTCTCCTTGAAGGGGAGTGAGCCTCCCCGGTCCTCTGAATGGGCGTCGATCGCACCGACCACCGCGGCGCCACGCACGCCGGCGGGCCTTCACTACTATTAGTTTCCGACCGGCCCGATGTATTGCGAGAAACCGCCGGAAATACGACCGGTGCTTGCGCCACCGCGCGCGCCCCCCCAAGGGCGAGCCCGCCGCGCACCGGAACGGATGCGTCCGGTCCGCAACTTGCATGGCGATTTCGCGCGCGGAGGTGTCCCGGGCCGGTGCAACGCCCGGCCCAGGTCCCTCGGCGCCGGAACTCGCCTCACCTCAGCCCCGACCGGCCGAGGGGGGGCGTGCGGAACTGGACCTCCGAGTCGTGACGTCGCCGCCGGGCGGGTTGCCCGCCGGCCGCGTCCGCCGCGACCCCGGCCCGCGCGCTGCCGGCCCCGCGGCCCGCGCGCTGCCGTCCCGGGGCACGCGTGTTGCCGTCCCCGTGGCCCGCGTGTTGCCGTCCCGGGGCATGCGCGGTGATGGTATCTCGTGGCCGGCGGAGCGAATGGTCCTTGCGGCCCGACGCGGTTCGCCGCTAGTATGCCTGACACCTCGGGCTGGCGCGGCCCGTGGCGCCCATCTTCACACCCGGGCTTGACCTGGATCGGCGGGACGCGAGGCGCGGCGTCCCAGCGCTCCTGAAGACGGGTTTGTTCGAGCAACCGATGCACCGCGCTGTGACGATGGCGGTATGACCCACGGACCCCCCGGTCGCACGCCACCCGCGCAGAGACGCCGCGGCGCGGTCCGCTGCGGCTGCGCGTTATCCCTCACCTGGCCGCTGTGGTTTGCGCTCTACGTATCCGCTCAGCCGGATGAGCGGATCGAACCGGGCGTACTGCACCTGGGTTCGGTGGACGGGTTCGTCGAGTTCGAGTCTACGGTGGAGCAGATCCGCGTCCGGTCGCGGAACGGCGCGGGGCGTGTCAACGCGAGGCAGAACAACCGGCACGCGTTGACCGAGGGCGTCGTCGGGCTTCGGTTTTCAGGTGATGTTGTTCACCCCTACTTGATCGACTTCTCGGGGAGCGTGGCGCTCGGGTTTTCCGAGGGCCGGTTCCGGGAAGGTACACTCCGCGGAACGGACACGGACCGGGCGACGGGGTTCCTGCACGAGTTCGACGTCCGGGCGAACCTGTTCAAGACGAAACCGATCACCGGGAGCGTGTACGGTCTGCGTCGGGAAGAGCGGATCGGGAGGATCTTCCTGCCGAGCTTGCGCGAGACGCGGTCGGGGTTTGGGACGGTGTGGACGTACGCGCACGCGACACATCCGCTCAACGTCAGTTTCGACCACAGCCGGACGGACCGCACGGGGAACCGGAGCCGCATCGACAACGAACGGATCGAGGAGGACCGGCTGCGGGTGGATTGGACGTGGCGGATGAGCGAGCACCACGACGTGCAGGTCGCGTATGAGCACCTGCGCCTGCAACAGGCGTATCAGGGGTCGAACCTGAGCTTCGACACGCGTCGGAACCAGCTTCGGATCGAGCACGAGCTGGGTTTCGGACCGGACCATCGCCACCGGTTTCAGACGCTGCTGCGCGTCCAGGAGGAGTCGGGCGACCTGGCGGAGGACGTGTTCGAGTTCCGTCCGGAGCTCGTGCTCCAGCACACGGAGAACGTGAGCACCCGCTACGCGTATACGTTTCGCCACGAGTCGGTGGACGGATTCGACGTGGATGTGCACCGCGCGGACATCCAGCTCCGACACCAGTTCCTCAAGAACCTGACGACGGTGGTGGACGTTTTCGGGCTCCAGGAGCGTGCGGACGACGGCGTGGACACGACACAGGGCGGTGGGTCGGTGGACTGGCACTACACGCGCGGGAACCCGCTGGGACGGCTGACGGCGGAACTGGGTCTCGCGTTCGATTCGGAGCAGACGCGCGGGAACAACGGGCTGCGCGCGGCGCGGAACGAGTCGGGGACGTTTCGCGACCCGTTGCCCGTGTACCTGGTGAACCGGGACGTGGTGCCGGTCACGCTCGTCGTGACCGACGTCACCGGGCGGATCGTGTACCGGATGGGGACGGACTATACGTTGTTCCGTGTGCGCGACCGGATCGCGCTGCTGCGTCTGGCGAACGGGCGCATCGTGAATGGTCAGACGGTGTTGATCGATTACCGCTACCGTACACCGCTCGGCGGTCGGATCGACACCCAACGCGTCGACTTCAGCATCCAACAGGACTTCACGTCGGGCCTGACGCCGTACTACCGGTTCAACTACCGCGATCAAGACGTGGACCGGTCGACCGGGTTTGCGCTGTCCGCGGATCGTACGGACCATCATCGGTTGGGGTTCACGTACCATGAACCGAAGTGGTCGCTGCACGGCGAGTACGAGGTGTTCGACGACACGGTCGAGCCGTACGACGCGTTCCACTTTGGCGGCGCGGTGCAGGCGGTGCGGGACGACCGGCAGACGCTGGACGTGTCGGCCGATTTCTCGCAGTACTTCTTCGAGGGCGGGTTTGACGCGCGCGACGTGTCGGAGTTGAACCTTCGCGTGGACCATGACTATCGCATCAACGAGCGGTGGACGTCGGGCGTGCGGTCGGCGTACCGGTGGGAGGATGATTCGAGGCGGGGCATCACACAGGGCTTTGACCTGGAAGGGACGCTTGAATACCGGCGCGGCAACCTGATGGTCGAGCTGTCACTGGAGTACGACGTGCTTCGCATCGACGACGCGAAGGAAGACGGCGTGGCCGCGTGGGTGCGGGTGCACTGGGACATCGTCGATCTGTTGGAGAAGGGGTAGGCCATGCGGCGCCATGACGTTGACGTGCCACGGCCGCTCGACGCCGGTGGGTCCGATCCGGTCGGGTCTCCGCGCCCGGCCGACAGGTCCTCGATGCCGTGCGCAACGCCGCCGGGACCGTGGTCGCGCATGGGCGCTCCGCGGCGCGTGGGCGCGCCCCGAATGGTGGGCCTAGCTCGGATCATGGGCGTGTCTCGTGCTGCGTGGGTGTCTCGGCTTGCGGGCGTATCACGGCTTGCGGGCGCGTCTGTTGTGGTCGGCGTGCTGATGGGCGCCGGCTGCGCCAGCCCGGCGGGCGTGATCTTCCCACGGGTTGAACCACCGGTGGTGTGGCCGCTGCCGCCTGATCCACCGCGTATCGCGTATGTCGGCGCGATTCGCAACAGCGCGGACCTGCGTCCCGCGAAAACCACCGGTCAGCGATTCCGGGAGGTCCTGTTCCGCGACGCGTTTCGTCCGATTCCGCTCGTGACACCGCGGGGCGTGGCGGTCGGTGATGACGGGCGTGTCTACGTGGCGGATGTGGGGTCGGCGTCGCTGCATATCCTGGACTTGGAGCGACGCACGCACATCCGGACGGACGCGGCGGGTGGAGCGCAGCGGCTCACGAGCCCCGCGGCGGTGACGCTGACGCCGTCTGGTGTGCTCGTGGCGGATGCGGCGCTCGGCGGTGTGTTTGCGTACGCGCGTGACGGGACGTTTCGTGGGCGGGTTGATGTCGACGTCGAGCGCCCCGCCGGGTTGGCGTATTGTTCCGCCAACGATCGCGTATACGTGGTGGACGCGGCGCGGCATCGGTGCATCGTGTTGGGTCGCGGCGGGGCGGGGGCGGACGGCTGGAGGGAGGTCCTTCGGTTCGGCGGCCGGGGCACGGCGCCGGGATGGTTCAACTTCCCGACCGGCATCACCTGCGATGAATTGCTCGGCGTGTTGATCAGCGATACACTCAATTTCCGCGTTCAGCGGTTCGATCTCGACGGCACATTCGTCGGGAGCATTGGGCGGAAGGGCAACGGCGCGGGTGATTTCGCCCTTCCCAAGGGGGTCGCGGTGGATCGCGACGGCCACGTGTATGTCGTGGACGCGCAGTTCGAGAACGTGCAGGTGTTCGACGCGGGCGGGCGGTTGTTGCTGGCGCTGGGCGAGGAGGGCGACGGGGTGGGTGAGTTCTCCATGCCGGGCGGTGTGACGATCGACCGGCTCGACCGGATCTGGGTCGCGGACGCGCAGAACCATCGGCTTGCGGTGTTCCGGTATTTGGGGGATGCAGGGGCGATCGATGCCGGTGCGGCGGATGCTTCGCGCACGTCGGTGCGGCGTATCCGGCGGTACGGATGCATCGGGGAAGGCGATACGTCCGGCACGGGGGCCGGACGCTACGGAGACAAGGGGCGCGATACGTCCGGCACGGGGGCCGGACGCTACGGACGGCATACGTCCGGCACGGGGGCCGGACGCTACGGTGACAGGGGGCGCGATACGTCCCGCGTGGTTCCGGTGGCGTACGCGGATGGACGACCATGATGCGCCGGTTGGGTTCGACCATGATGCGGCGGTTGGGTTCCGCGATGTTGGGGTGGGTCGTGCTGCTCGGTGGGGGCGCCGGTGTGGTGGTCGCCGCGGGGGGTGACGACGACAGCATCCTGAACAGCCCGCACGATCTCTCGGCGGGGGGACGCGGCCCGATCCGGGCGGTGGAGGAAACGGAGGTGTGCATCTTCTGCCACACGCCGCACAACGCGTCGCCGCAGACGCCGCTGTGGAATCGCCACAACCCCCGCACGCATTACCGTATCTATGAGAGCAGCACGCTGGACGCGCGCGTGGATCAGCCGAGCGGCCCTTCGAAGCTGTGTCTGAGTTGCCATGACGGGTCGCTGGCGCTTGGGGCGGTGTTAAGCCGGCCGGCGCGGCACCCGATCATCACGTCGCCGCGAACGATCCCACCCGGGCCGTCGGACCTGACGAACGACCTGTCCGATGATCACCCGATCGGGTTCCGGTATGACCGTGCGGTGGCGTCGGCGGATCCGCAGATTCGCGTGCCGGAACTCATCTCCCGCGAGCTGCCGCTCGGGCGTCACAGCGAGGTCCACTGCACGACGTGCCACGACCCGCACGACAACTCGGAGGGGAAGTTCCTGCGGATCACGGATCGGTACGGGACGATCTGCACGACGTGTCACAACATGGACGGCTGGTCACGGAGCGAACACGCGCGAAGCCGGGCGTCCGTCCGTGGCCGGGCGGTGGACCCGCGTGAGCCGCTCAACTATCGAACGGTGGGGGAGAACGCGTGCCTGAATTGCCACAAGATTCACGGCGCGACGGAGCGGGAGCGGCTGCTGCGGCACCGGCGCGAGGAACTCAACTGCCTCACGTGTCACGACGGGTCGGTGGCGCGAACGAACATTCTCGCGGACATCCGCAAGTCTTCGGCGCATGAGGTGTTCCGGTACACGGGGGTGCACGACGCGGCCGAGGACCCGTTCACGATGCGTCGGCACGCGGAATGCGTGGACTGTCACAATCCGCACGCCGTGCAGGCGGACCACGTGACGACCGCGCGCCGCACCCGCGGCCGGCTCGCGACGCTCGCGAACCGGTTCGTATCGGGTGTGAGCGCGAGCGGGGTGCGTGTTCGGCGTGTGTCGTTCACGTATGAGGTGTGCTTCAAGTGTCACGGGGATAGTGTGGCGCGGCCTCGACGGACGGTCCGCCGCCAGGTGACGGAAACGAACCGCCGGCTGCAGTTTCAGACGAGCAACCCGTCGTATCATCCCGTGATCGGCCCGCGGCGGAATCGCAGCGTGGTGAGTCTCATCCCGCCGCTGCGTCAGGGGAGCGTCATCACGTGCACGGACTGTCACGCGAGCGACAACGCGCGGTCCGCCGGTGGCACGGGACCGAACGGTCCGCACGGCTCGGTGTTCGAGCCGCTGCTTGCGGCGAATTATGAAACGCGCGATTTCACGATCGAGAGCGCGGCGAGCTACGCGCTCTGCTATCGCTGCCACGACCGGACGAGCATTCTAAACGGCGAGAGTTTCCCGTTGCACAACTTGCACGTCGTGCAGGTGCGGGCGCCGTGCGCGGCGTGCCACGACCCGCACGGCGTTCGCCGGTTCGGCGTCGGTGACGGGGACCACACGAACCTGATCAACTTCAACCTGTCGATCGTACGCCCCGCGGACGGGCCGACCGGCAGCCGGATCGCGTATGAAGACACCGGGTTGCGGCGCGGCAACTGCACGCTAACGTGTCACGGGATGACGCATATAAACTTCCCGTATTCGCCGTGAAGCGCGTGCGGTTCGATCGCGGTGTGGTGATCAGAGGGGGCGTGTGTGACGAGAGGGCGCTGGGTGGGGGCGCTCGTGCGGCATGACATGCGACGGCTTCGTCGAACGTGGCGCGAGGGATGGTCCGAACCGTGGATCATCGGCGCCGGGACCGTTTGGGGCGCGGCGCACGGTTAGGGCGCGGAGGCAGGGGCGTCGGCGATGGCGCGAGAAAACCGGTCTCGCGGCTCGGTTCGCTCCGTCGGGCGAGCGGCGACGCATGACTGCCGCACGCAGGACTACCGGTGGGTGGCTGCTTGCGGGGCATGACAGAGCGCCGGGTGGATACGGCGGCGGTTTGGGAGGCTGGCGATGCTGATTCGGTGGCTACTACACGGACTTGTGTTGGGCGGGAGCGCGATCGGTGCGTGGTGGGGTGGCGGGATCGCCGGGACGAAGCACGATTTCAGCCGGGAGGGATGGAGCGAAGGGCAGATTTGCCTGCCGTGCCACGCGCCGCACAACGCCGAGCCGCCGGGTCCCGCACCGCTCTGGGATCGCGGCGCGTCGGCGACGGAAAGCTATACGCTCTACGGCGGCGCGCGCGGCATGCCGCATGCGGGGAGCCTGGCGTGTTTGAGCTGCCACGACGGGAGCACGGCGATCGACGCGTACGGCGGGATGCAGGGGAAGATGTTGATCCAGGCACGCTCGGGCGGGCGGACGAGGATCGGCGCCGAGCACGACCTGAACACGGATCATCCGGTCGGGGTGCGTTACCCGGAGAACAGGCGTGGGTTCAAACCGGTGGTGCAGGTGCTGGCCGCGGGCGAAGTGGTGTTGCCGAACGGGTACGTCGAGTGTATTTCGTGCCACGATGTGCACAACCAATACGGCGGCGCATTCTTTCTCGTGAAGTCGAACGCGCGGAGCGGTCTTTGTCTATCGTGTCACAACAAATAGGCGAACGAGTGATGGGGTCCGCGGTTACCCGGGCGTTGCGGCGCGTGGGCGTGCTGGTGGCCGCGACGGCGGTCGCGATGCAGCCGGGGTGTTCCACCACGGGGCGGCTCGCGCGTGACGCCGGGCCGGTGCTGTTTCCGGCGCCGCCGTCGCCGCCGCGGATTGCGTTCGTGACGACGGTCGGGAGCGCATGGGGCTCTGCGAAGCCACGCCGCGGACTCACCCGGTTTCTCTTCGGCCCGGACGCGGGATCGGCGGGCACGATCACGAAGCCGTTCGGGCTCGCGGCCGGCGGGGGCACGCTGCTCGTGTGCGACACGCGGCAAAGCGTCGTGCACGTGTTTGACTTCAACGAGGGGCGCTACGACCGGCTGGGTGACCGGGCTGCGGGTCGGCTGGTGAAACCGGTCGCGGTGGCGATGGACACGGATGGGGATCGGTATGTCGCGGACACGGGGCGACGACAGATCGTCGTGTTCTCGGCGGAGAACGAGGCGATTCGCGAGCTGGGCGCGCGCGGGGACGAGGGGTTCAAGCCGGTCGCGATCGCGGTGCACGACGGCAGGCTCTATGTGGCGAACGGGGCGCAGCATCGCGTCGACGTGTTGGACCCGGTTTCCGGCAAGCGGCTTGCGTCATTCGGCAAGGCGGGCGGCGGTCCGGGCGAGTTGCTGTACCCGTCCGGGCTGGCGGTCGACGGGGCGGGTCGGATCTACGTCGCGGATCAGCTCAACTGCCGGGTGCAGGTGTTTGCGCCGGACGGCGGGCTCGTGGCGCAGTTCGGCCGACCGGGTGATCGAGCGGGCGAGTTCGCGCGGCCGAAGCACCTGGCCGTTGGGCCGGACGGTATCGTGTACGTGGTCGACGCGGCGTTTCAACGGTTGCAGATGTTTGACCATGACGGGCGGGTGTTGATGTTGTTCGGCGGTCCGGGGGCGCGGGGCGGGTCGATGGTGCTGCCGGCGGGTGTGTGTATCGACCGGTCGATCCTGCCGCATGTGTCGGACAAGCTGCCGGCGGGGTTCGATGCGGCATATCTGGTGTTCGTCAGTGATCAGTTCAGCGCGAGCAAGGTGAGTGTGTTTGCGTTCGGTCGGATGGGTGGCCGCGGCGGCGGTGCGCTGGGGCGCGCGGTCGGGGCGGCATGGTAATTGGTGGTGGGGCGTCCGCCCGCGGGGTTGGGGCGCTCGGAACGTTTGCTTTGGAGATATGACATGCACAAGTTTGGGCAGAGACTGGTTGGGAGCGCGGTGGTCATGGCGTTGGGTCTGGTGATTTGCGGGTGCCCCGGCGTAGGGCTCACGCCAGGGACCCCGACGGACGCGTTTACGAACGCGGACGTCGTGCGTGGTGGCGCGCTGTACGACAAATGGTGGACCGTGGCCGAAGTCGCCGAGCCCACCGGGGATCACCCATTGTGGGCCGGGCGTCCCGACGTCGACTCAAACACCCGTACCGGGCTGGACACGTGGCGGTGCAAGGAGTGCCACGGGTGGGATTACAAGGGCGTGGACGGCGCGTACGCGACCGGGAGCCATCGCACGGGTATCGCCGGGATCTTCGGGACGACGATGTCGGCCCAGGAGGTGTTCGACCTGCTCGGTGCGGGTGATCACGGGTTCAGCGCAGCCGGGCTGAGCGACGCCGACATCTGGGACCTCGCGAAGTTCGTGCTGGAGGGTCAGATCGACACCGGCGACATCATCGACGCCGACAACGCGTTCACCGGTGACACGACGAGTGGGCAGACGCTCTATGATGATGGGATCGGCGGCAACACAGCGTGCGCCCAATGTCACGGCGCCGAGGGGCGGGATATCCCCTTCCATCCTGAGCCCGACGAGGAGTTCGTCGGGACGCTGGCCGTCGACAACCCGTGGGAGTTTCAGCATAAGGTCCGGTTCGGGCAGCCTGGGGAAGCGATGCCGGCCGCCGTGAACGTGGGCGCGAGTTTGCAGGACATCGCGGATGTCGGTGCGTACGCGCAAACACTGCCCCAGACGTCCCAGTAGGGCGCAGCTTCCAGCGAGATGACGACAGGGGTACGTTCCGCTAAGCGGGACGTACCCCTTGCTTGCGCGCGGTGCGTGGCGTCGGCGGTGCGCCACGCATGGTCGAGCCGGCATGATGGGGTGATGCGTCGCGCGGGCGGTGGGGTACCTCCGCGATATCGCATCGACACGCTGCGTTACGGAGGGTTGCCAGTCGGGCGCGGACGCTGTATTCATGCGGCGATGAGATGGACGCAGTATCTGATTCCGACGACGAAAGAGGTTCCGCACGACGCGACCGTGCCGTCGCATCAACTCATGATCCGTGCTGGGATCATCCGGCAGGTCGTCGCCGGGGCGTACACGTACCTGCCGATGGGGTATCGTTCGCTGCGGAAGATCGAGGGCATCGTGCGGGAGGAGATGAACAGGGCGGGCGCGATCGAGCTGCACATGCCGGCGATGCACCCGATCGAATGGTGGGCGCGGACGGGGCGGGTCGCGGCGATGGGGGACGTGCTGCTGCGGCTCGCGGGTGGTGGGGACGACTGGCGGTCGCGCACGGTGCTCGGCCCGACGCACGAGGAGGTGATCACCGAGATCGCGCGGGCGTACGTGAACAGCTACAAGCACCTGCCGATGAATCTTTATCAGATTCAGACGAAGTTTCGCGGGGAGGCCCGGCCGAAGAGCGGTGTGCTGCGGACGCGCGAATTCCTGATGAAGGATGCGTACTCGTTTCACGCGTGCAAGTCGGGCCCCGGCGGTCTCGATGAGACGTATGAGCGGATGTACGACGCGTACCGCACGATCTTCTCGCGTTGCGGGCTTCCGTATGTCGCGGTGGAGGCCGATTCGGGCGCGATCGGCGGCGACGCCTCGCACGAGTTCATGGTGCCGACGGACGCGGGTGAGGACTACCTCGTGCAGTCGGAGGACGGCGCGTACGCGGCGAACCTCGAGCGGGCGGAGGTGGCGCCGCTGCCGCCCGTGCCCGGTGATGGATCCGCTGCGCCGGCGATGCGGGAAGTGCACACGCCGGGGCTCAGGACGATCGACGAGGTTTCGCGCTTCCTACATTGCACGCCGGAGGAGATGATCAAGACGATCATCTATGAAGTCTCGCCCGGGGCGAGCGATGGGCCGGGCGGCCACGGCGACGCCGCAGCGGCGCGGGCGCGTGGGGGCGACGCCGGCGAGGCGCGGGGTGCGGGTCGCGCCGACGCGCGGGCGCTCGTGGCGCTGGTCCGTGGGGATCACGAAGTCAACGAGTCGAAGCTCGCGCGGGCGGCCGGTGTGGCCGGGGTCACGGCCGCGGATCCGGAACTCATCCGCGCGCTCACCGGCGCGGACGTCGGGTTCGCCGGGCCGGTCGGGCTTACCGCGCGCGTCATCGCGGATCAGGCGGTCACACGGATCGCGAAGGGTGTCACCGGCGCGAACAAGACGGACTATCACCTGACCGACGTGGTGCCGGGGCGGGACTTTGACATCAACGCATCGGCCGACATCCGCATGGCCGTCGACGGCGACCGTGCCACCAACGGCTCGCCGCTTGCGTTCAAGAAGTGCATCGAGATCGGACACGTGTTCAAACTCGGGACGAAGTACTCGGCCGCGATGGACGCGATGTTCCTTGATGAAAGCGGCAAGCCGCACCCGCTCATCATGGGGTGCTACGGGATCGGGCTGAATCGGATCATGGCCGCCGCGATCGAATCGCTGCACGACGACAAGGGTATCGTATGGCCCGTGACGATCGCGCCGTTCGAGGTGATGATCGTCGCGCTGGACGTGCGCGTAGAGGCGGTCACGTCCCTGGCGGGCGAGCTGCACGACGCGTTCGAGACCGCGGGCGTCGACGTGCTGCTGGACGACCGCGACGCGCGCCCGGGCTTCAAGTTCAAGGATGCGGACCTGATCGGCGTGCCGATTCGGGTGACGGTGGGGAAGCGCGGCCTGGCCGACGGTGTCGTCGAGGTCGTGGTCCGCCGCACCGGCGAGGTGCACAAAGTCCCTCCCGGCGATGCGGTAGCGACCGTACGCCGGCTCCTTAACGCCACGACGCCGACATCGTGATTCCGCGGCGGCGTGTCGTGGTTTGATTCTGCGACGGGCGGTGGTGGGTTTCCGCGCGATGGATCGGCGCTTTCGGCGGCAAGAGCCGCGTCATACAAGCGCCTCGTGGGCCAGGTCGTGCTGGAGGTGGGGGCGCCGATGTTTGTCAGTCCATGGTACGGCCACCCGCGCGGGCCGCGTGATGGTTGCGCGGTCGCACATCACCGTATGCCTGCATAAGGGCGATTGGCCCCGCGATCGTTCCGCGCCCCCGTGGCGCGCGTGGCGTGCGCCGGCGTATCCGTCGGCGGGGCTCCGACCGCTGAATCCACGGTTAACCG